>CAKTSW010000019.1 GCA_934613165.1 uncultured Ellagibacter sp. | reverse complement strand
GTGTGCTTTTCCTCTACCACGCTGTCATTCAACACCGCGAGCATCTTCTACACGCCGGTATCCGAAGAACTCGGCATCGGGTCGGGCCTTTTCGGAACGTACATGACCGTTCAGTACGCGGCCATGTGCGTGTTCATGGTTTTCAGCGGGCGGATCTTCAAGAAATACGACGCGCGCATCGTACTGAGCGCCTGCGTCGTGGTCATCTCGGCGGCCCTCATCTCGATGTCGCGATTCGACGCGCTTTGGCAGTTCTACATCGCCGGCGCGTTTCTGGGCATCGCCAACGCCATCCCGCTCTACCTTATGGTCCCCACGATGATCGACCGCTGGTTCAAGAAGAACGTAGGGCTGTTCATCGGTGTGGGGCTCGCCTTCACGGGCATAGGCGCCATGGTGTTCAACCCCATCGGCGGCTTTATCATCCAGAACTACGGGTGGCGCATGGGGTATCTCGCCTTCGGCGTCATCTCGCTCGTGATCGCGTTGCCCTGCACGCTCTTCCTCATCCGCAGCTACCCGGCAGACAAGGGGCTTCTCCGCTTCGGCGAGACGGCCGACGATTCGATCTCGGCTGCTGAGGCCATGGCGAAGCCGCTTGCGGGCATGACCCTCAAACAGGCGTTGCGCACGCCTTTGCTCTACACGTGCGCGCTGTACGCCGGGCTTGTCGACTGCGGCATCACGCTCAACTACTACCTAGCGAGCATGGTCATGTCGCTCGACCCCGCCTACACCGTCATCATCGCCTCGACGGTGGCGGCCTCTGTGCAGGCCGGTCAGCTCATCGGCAAGATGCTCCTCGGCGTCATCAACGACTTCTCCATCAAAGCGGGCGTGTTCTCCACCATCACCTTCGGTGTGGTCGGCATCGGGCTCATCACCTTCTTCGGCGCCCAGGGTCTTTGGATCCTCTACGTGGGCGGCTTCATCTTCGGCATGTACTTCGCCGGCGCCACCGTCACCACGTCGGTCATGACGCGCGGCTTCTTCGGCAGCCTCGACTACACGCGCATCTTCTCGATCGTGGCCGTGGTGGCCACCGCGGGAAGCGCTTTCTCGTCGGGCATTTGGGGCATGCTCCACGAGGCGACGGGCAGCTACTCCGCCACCTTCACCGTGGGACTCGGGTTCATCTGCTGCATCTACATCGTCGGCATCGTCTGCTTCGCCCTGGCAAAAAGAACGCATGTCCCAGGCGCCGATGAAGAGACCGAGCGCGTATCCGATTCGGCGTTTGCGGAGGTAGCCGAGTAGTAGCTGCTTGCAGGGCGCGTTTTTCTTTCACAGGAACGGGAAGGAGGCATGAGGCCTATGAGCGAAGTTGAGGCATCGGCGCTCGATGAAGCGGTTGGCAGGTTCGCTCCGCTTTGGGAAGCCGCCTATGACAGGGGACTGAGCCGTAGCTTCACGGCGCCCGGGAAAACGATCAAGGAATGCATCCTCCGCAATTTGAAGGGGCACGAAGACGACGTGTTCATCCGCTTCGGAGGAAAGCGCATCACGCGCGGGCGCGCCGACGAGCTGTCGTGCCGGCTTGCCAACGCGCTCGGCGATGCGGGCGTTGCTCCTGGGGACTGCGTGAGCATCATCGTGTCGAATCGTCCCGAGATCGTGTACTCGTTCACTGCATGCTACAAGGCCGGGTTCGTGGCGGCGGCCTACAACCAGCGATCGACCGCGTGCGAGATCTACGCGGCTGTGCAGGGGGCCGAATCGACCGCCATCATCATCGAGCGCGACCAACTCGACAAGGTGCTCGGGTTCTACCTCAACGGCGACTTCGACACGGTGCGCGCGATCGTCGTCGTCGACGGCGGGGCGGGATATCGCGCCTCCATGGACGGTGCGGACGAAGCGGCCCTCGCCGGGCGCACGGTCGTCTCGTTCGAAGATCTTCTTGCGCACGGCAATCCCGACGAGCCGGCGTACGAGGTCGAACCCGACGACTATGCGGTCCAGCTGTTCACCGGCGGCACCACAGGTAAGAGCAAGGGGCTGCGTCAAACGCAGGGCGCGCTCGCCTTCGAGATCCAGGACATGGGGGAGTGGGCGAAACCCGCTCTTCGCGGCAGACCCGCCGATATCCTCGTTTGCATGCCGATGACCCACGTGATGGGCATCAACTACGGCATCCACTGGCAGCTCATCAACGGCGGCAGCGTCGTCATCACGAACCGCACGAAAAGCGACGAGATCGTCGCCGACATCGACCGCTACAAGCCCACCATGTGGGCGACGCTTCCGGCGCTTCTGCTTGCGGTGAGCCACGAGGAGGGTATCGCCGACACCGCCTTCTACGATCTCGATCTCATCATATTCGGGGGATCGTTCATGCCGAAGGAAACGCTCGCCACGTTCAAAGGCGCCACGCGCGCGCCGTTCGTGAACAGCTACGGCATGTCCGAGAGCTTCGGGTTCGTCTCCTGCAACCCCGTGGGGAGCGTGCGCGAGGAAGGCAAGGCCGACAAGATCGCGTCGATCGGCGTGCCCATCGCCGAAACCGACATGCTCATCGTCGATTTGAACGACGGCACCGAGCCGATGGAGCCGGGGCATTGCGGCGAGATCGTCTTCCGGGGCCCTCAGTGCGCCAAGGAATATTGGAACAATCCCGCAGAGACCGCGCATGCCATCCGCAACGGCTGGATTTACAGCGGGGACATCGGCTATATGGATGAAGACGGGTATTTCTTCATCGTCGATCGCAAGAAGGACATGATCTCGGTCGGCGGGTTCAACGTGTTCCCGAGCGAGATCGACAACGTGCTGTCGACTCATCCGGCCGTCAAGGAGGTTTGCACCATCGGCGTGCCCGACGAGAGGTCGGGCGAACGTGCCAAGGCGTTCGTGAGCCTTAAAGCCGGTTGCGAGTCTTCGGAAGAGGAACTTCGTGCGTACTGCAAGCATTTCCTCGTCGCCTATAAGGCGCCGAAATACATCGAGTTCATCGACGAGATTCCCAAGACGAAGGCGCACAAGCCCAATCGAGCGGCGTTGAAGCGGCTGGAGGAGTCGAGGTCCTAAGCGCGGCGCAGCGGCGTTGCACAATCGCGGAAACACACCCCTTGACTCTAAAGGAACTTTACCAACTAGGATCGTTTCACCGGGTTTTCCCAACCGGTTCGGGATCCTAACAGGAAAGAACAAAACCGAGAAACCAGAAGGAGTAGTAAGATGATCGATTTCAGCATTACTGACGAGCAAGAGCTCATGCTTGAGAATCTTCGCGAGTTCTGCGCCCGTGAGTGCACTGAAGAGCGCATCCAGAAATGGTACGAGCAGCGCTACGTCGACGAGGACGTGCGCAAGGCCTACCTCGAAGCCGGCTTCGGTTACATGTTCATCCCCGAGGAATACGGCGGGGTTTCTTCCGACGCCGTCACCATGGCGCTCGTCGTGACCGAGCTCATGCGCTGCACGAAGGCGACCATGCCGTTCATGTCCTACAGCCTCTCCATGTTCGACCTGTGCGAGTTCGGCACGCCCGAGCTCATCAAGGAAGGCATGGAATACTACGAGAAGACCGGTGAGCAGTGCTTCAGCCTGGCGCTCTCCGAGCCGTGCGCGGGTTCCGACAACCGCGGCATGCAGTCTGTGGCCCACTGGAACGGCGACGGCACCGTTACCCTGAACGGCACGAAGACGATGGTCTCCCTCGCCGAGACGGCCCCGTACATGCTCATCATCGCCAAGGATGAGGATCCCGCCCGCGAGAACAAATCCATGTCCATGTTCATGATCAAGTCCGACACCCCGGGCCTGTCGCTGTCGCCGCTGCACAAGATCGGCCAGCAGATCACCAACTTCTCCGAAGTCTACATGGACAACGTCACCGTCCCCGAAACCTGCATGCTCGGTGAGAAGGGCAACGGCTTTTTGCAGCTCATGAAGAACTTCGAGCTCGAGCGCATCATGCTCGCATCTCACAGCTTGGGTCTTGCGAAGGCAGCGCTTGAGGAAGCGGCCGCCTACGCCGGTCAGCGCCAGGCGTTCGGTCAGCCCATCGGCAACTTCCAGCTCATCCAGGAAAAGCTCACCGACATGGAGATCAAGGTCCAGAACATGGAGAACCTGCTCCTCAAGACCGCATGGGAGTTCGACAACGGCATCGACGTCCGCCTCGATTCCGCGCTCGCCAAGCGCTACATCTCGATGAGCGCTACCGAGGTCTGCTCCGAGGCGCTCCAGATCATGGGCGGCATCGGCTACACCACCGAGTCCTGCGTCGGACGCCTCTGGATCGACGCGCGCGGCAGCCAGTTCGGCGGCGGCACCGACGAGATCATGGTGCACATCGCCGGCCGTCAGATCCTCAAAAAGTACGCCCGCTAAACCCGTACGTACCCGCAAAGCCATTCGAGATAGGACGCGCACATGAACATCTACGTAGCCGTCAAGGTGGTTCCCGACGACGCGGACATCAGCGTTGCCGCAGACCGCACCCTTGACTATAAGAAAGCTCGCCCGACGGTGAGCACCTACGACCTGAACGCCCTTGAAGCGGGCGCGCAGCTCGCCAAGGAAAACGACGCGAAGGTCGTCGCCATCTCAGCCGGCGACGAATCGGTGAAGGAGTCCAAGAACGCCAAGAACATCCTCGCGCGCGGCATCGACGAGCTCGTCGCCGTAATCGACCCGGCGTTCAAGGACATGAGCACCTACGAAACCGCCCAGGTCTTGGCCGAGGCCCTGAAAGCCCGCGGCGACGCCGACCTCGTCATCTGCGGCGACGGCTCCGCCGATCTGTACAACCAGCAGGTCGACGTGCAGCTCGCGGCTGCGCTCGGCATCCCCGTGGTGACGGCGGCTTGCAAGATCGAAATCGACGGCGGCAAGGCGAAGATCGAGCGCTTGCTCGAAACCGAGAAAGAAACCGTCGAGGTCGAGCTCCCGGCCGTTGTCTCCGTCATCCCCGATATCGCGCTTCCGCGCGTGTGCGGCATGAAGGATATCCTGTCTGCGGGCAAGAAGCCGGTCACTCCCGTCGAGGTCGCCCCGGTCGATCCGACCATCGAGGTTCTCGACATCCTCGCTCCCGTTCCGGCAGAGCGCAAGCAGATCGTGTACAAGCTGGCCAACGATGGCGATCTCGACAAGTTCGTGGCCGCACTCGCTGAAGCGACGAAGTAGGTGGGATGATGAAGGTATTCGTTATTGCAGAAACTGAAAAAGGCGCGCGCGAGCTCGCTGCGGGTGCTCGCCAGCTCGGCGATTCGGTGGCGCTCGTCGCCGTCGGCACCGACGCGGTTGCCGGCGTGGCCGATGTCGTCTATCACGTCGCGGTCCCCGAAGGGGCCATGGCGGAAGATGCCGCCGGCGCCATCGTGGGGCTTATCGAGGCCGAAGGCGCTGCCGTCGTCCTTGCCGAGCCGACTCGCCGCATGAAGGTCGTGGCAGGCCGCATCGCCGCCGCCTTCAAGACGTCCGCCGTCACCGATGTGAACGCCTTCGATGGCGATGTTGCCGCGAACCTCTACTTCGGCGGCTTGGCCACCACGCGCCAGACGGTGAAGGGCGACGTGAAGGTGTACATCACCGGCGCCGCTCCCTTCGGCGAGGCCGAAGCGACCGGCACCGATGCGGTTGAGGAACTCGCCTTCGAGCCGAGCGCGAAAGCCAAGGTCGTGGCGGTCGACGCCTTGCCTCCGAAATCGGTCGACCTCACCGCGTGCAAGAACATCGTCGCGGCAGGCCGCGGCTTCAACGAGGAAGGCAAGCTCGATTGGGCCCGCGAGATCGCGAAGCTTATCGGCGGCGAGATGGGTTGCACCCGTCCCCTCACCGAGGCCGAGAACTGGCTGCCGCGCGAAGTCTACATCGGCGTTTCGGGCCTTATGCTCTCGCCTGATGTGTACGTCGGTTTGGGCGTTTCCGGCCAGATGCAGCATATGGTGGGCGTGAACACGGCCAAGACCATCTTCGCCGTGAACAAGGACGAGAACGCGCCGATCTTCGCGCAGGCCGACTACGGTTTGGTCGCGGACATCGATGCTGCTCTTCCGCAGATCATCGAGAAGCTGAAATAGCTTCGACGCTGATACAATTCAAAGGGCGTCTTCCGCGGAATAGGGAAGGCGCCCGCTCTGCGTTTTAATCTAATCTAAGAATAATTCGGGGGAGTTGTTCTTGGGTTGCTGCAGGTTCGTGCGAAAGGGGAATTCGTATGGCACGCAAGAGGTACAAGATCGGCAAGATATCCGAGCTGATGGGCATGACGTCCGAGGCGCTTCGCTACTACGAGCGCGAGGGGATCGTCGAGCCGGAGAAAGACCCAGTGTCGGGGTACCGCATGTACACCGCATGGGATCTGCATATCCTTATCCGGATTCGAATGTTCCGCAGGTACGGCCTTACCCTTGAGGAATCGGCGTATGCGCTTCGCAATTGCGACGCGGACTGCATCGATCAGATTCTCGAGGAGAAGGCTCACGACCTTGAGGAGAAGATCCGCGAGGAGGAGCGCCTGCTTGCGCGCCTGAAGAAGGACCGGTATTCGCTCAAAGAGGCCCAGAAGAACATCGGGAAGTTCAAAGTCGAGATCAATCCCGCCATGCGTTTTCTCGACACGCAGAGAAGCTACAGCATCATCGACGAGAAGACCGAGTTGTACAGCAAGTGGATCGATAAGGTTCCTTATGTGTCGTCTGGCGGCATTTTCGAGTTCACTGCGGCTGAAGGAGAGCTGCGCTACGGTCTCATGATCGATGAGGACCAGGTAAAAAGCCTGGGGGGGGGGTTCACTGAAGGCGCTGTCGCCATTCCCCCGCAGAAATGCCTCGTCACGTTTTTTGAGTCGGGCAGTGAAAAGGAGCTCGGCCCCAAGATGTTTCTCCCCGCAATTGATTTTTTACATGAGCACAATCTTGAAATGGCAGGAGATCCATTCGCTAAGGTTCGCATGATGTATGCCGGCGAAAACGAATACTACAGCCTTTATCAGGGATGGGTTCCCTTCGAAGGCGATTTCTGCCTGTGCGATCCGGTATCTATCGAAGGAGCGTAAGGTGATTAAGCACGACCGCAGTACTGTGCAGGAAGGTGAGCGGGTCGAGAGAGGAAGCGAGATTCGGAGAGCTCGCGAAATTTACGAACGAACCCAAACGGTGCGTGACGCCCGAAAGCGTCTTTGCAAAATGTGCACGAAATGTAACCGCTGTTCGTTCATGAAAAATCGTGCGCGCAAACCCCGAGTTGCTCCTGGTAGCGTATGCGTGCTGGGAAAATCAGAATAGCCAGGGGGGAAGGTGTGTCTTGCAGGCTAGTATGTAGGCACAACCCGATTCTCGGACGTAAGGGCTTTTGGGCGGCTTTATCAAAACGATACATTATCTCGTTTTCGACAGGGAGGGCCACTATGGCAACGGCGCAGGCTTTCTTGCGGCGACGATGAGTTGATGAGGGGGTCCCGTTGTCCGAACAAGATGCCGCGGTTTTGTCCGAGGCATCTCATCTAAGGTCAAGAGGGTGTCTTTAATGAACCTTCCGATAACGCGTTGCTCTTGCTGCGCCTATTTTCTCGATATATCCCTCGGCTTGGAGTTTTTGCAAAAGGCGCTCGATCGTTCTCTGGCTCATGGCGAGGTTGGCTTCTGATATTTCGCGCTTGCTTGCGCTTGCGACCAGCGAATCGAAGTATCTCTTGAGAACGTCTTCGTTGGAGCTGCCCGACATTAGGAGGGAGAATCTTGCGTTGAGCGCTGAATAGCATGTCCCGATCACCCCAAGCATGTAGGTTACGAACGGCATGTAGTCGTTTTCTCCCTCGTTCCATCCAACGGAACTCGCAGCAAGTGCCTCGTAATAAGTTTGCTTCGTTTTTTCGATTTCCGCCTCGATGGATAGGTACTTTCCGACGGTATATCCGCTTCGGTAAAGCAGCAGCAGAGTCATAAGCCGGCTCATTCTTCCATTACCGTCATTGAACGGGTGAATGCTCACGAAGTCGAAAACGAAGATGAGGCTTACGAGCAGGGGATCGTAAGCCTCCCTTTCGATCTCGTTCGTGTAAGCGTCGCAAATCTTTTGGATGGCGTCAGGGGTTGCGACGGCGGGCGTGGGAGTGAATCGGGCAACAAGTTTTCCTGAAGGAAGCCTTTCCGCAATCGTGTTATCGGCATCTTTCCACTTGCCGGCAAAAGAGACGTCGAGATACCGATAAAGATCCCGATGAAGCTGGAGGATAACGTTTGGGGTGACGGGGATATCGTCATGGCTTTCGTGAATCATGCCAAGAACGTAGCGGTATCCGGATATCTCTCGTTCGTCTCGGCTTTTCGGCTCGATTTTTTGCTCCATCAGTTCGCGCAGGCGCCTGTCCGTTGTCGATATATTCTCGATTCGGTTAGATGCGCCAGTGCTTTGTATTATCGCCACCTCGCATAGCTTGTTTAACGCGTCTGGTTTTGTGGTGGCGTAGAAGGACTGCTTCCCTTTTTGTTCGCGTATGAAGCCCAGTGCCGATACGACCTGGGGATTCATTAGCTGTTGCAATGCCCTATCGTAATCGAATTTCATTATCATACGCCCCGCCACCTCTTCGGTATCTTAGCCATATAATATTATTTGGCTAATATACAACAGAGATGGCGAAGATACTTTCGGAGAAAAGACTTCTATGTCGTGATTGAAAGAGCGTCGGCTCTCTTTGTCTGGCCCGTTCGATAGGCTTTCCGACAGCATGCCGCTACGAACGCTCACTTTCTCGAGGGGAGCAATCATTTCGTATGCTAACATATCGTCATCTGCAATGCGACGAAGGGAGACCCTTTATGAGCCGCTTCAAAGTTATGTCATTGTGTGTGATCACGGCCATGTGCATGGCCATCGGAGGCCTTGTTCTTACGGGATGCAGCAGCGCCGAAGACGACGAGGCCGCCATCAAAGAGGCGCTTACCGAGCAGTTCGACCAGCTGAAGAGCCTCGACGACGCGACGGTGAACGAAATCGCCCAGGCCATCGGCAGCAGCGAGCTGTCGAATCTCGGAATCGCTCCGGCCGATTTCGCCAAGGCGTACCTCGACGGGTTCGATTACTCGGTTCAGGATGTCAAGGCCGACGGCGATAGCGCCACCGCTACGGTAACCGTCACGTGCAAGAGCCTGAAGGAGTTCGAGTCTTCTCTTAACACCATGGCCGAGGAATACATCAAGGACGAAAGCAACTGGGAAAAGTCGGAAACCCAAATCTATCAGGAAATCGGGGCGAAGGTGATGGAATCGCTCAAGTCCGTGCCGACTGCGACGACGTCGCCGATCAAGCTTTCCTTCGCGAAGTCGAACGGGGAATGGTCGTCTGATTCGAGCAACGAGTCCGCCATCACCAACGCGATGCTCGCCCTGTAACGCAGCTCGCAGAACCGCTGCGAACGGCATCCCGATCAACCGGCGCGCCCTCTAATAGCGGGTGCGCCGGTTTTTTATGCGAGGGAAAGCGATGAGCCTCTCTGCCGTTTATTCGCTCATGAAAACGCTGAATATATAGTATAATTCGCTCATGAAATGTGTAATTTATCATAATTAATCGCTCACGAAATCGCATTTTCGCAGATGAATGAATAAGGTATCGATAATGTATCTCAGACGCAAGATAGATGCTTTTCTTAACGGGTGGAAACAGGATTCGGACAGAAAGCCTCTCATCGTAAAAGGGCCGAGGCAGGT
Organism: uncultured Ellagibacter sp.; assembly: GCA_934613165.1. Classification (GTDB taxonomy): domain Bacteria; phylum Actinomycetota; class Coriobacteriia; order Coriobacteriales; family Eggerthellaceae; genus Ellagibacter. Next base: position 1,610 of record CAKTSW010000019.1, on the reverse strand, counting down.
TGGTAAGACGGAGTCGATTCGCATGTTTGCGCTTTACAACTATGAGTCGATCGTCGAGGTCAATTTCGTGGAGGAACCGAAATATAAGGCGATTGTCGAGGAAGGCTACAGCGCTCAAAACATCGTGTCCGCGATCAGTTTTATCGATCCGTCAAAGCGCTTTATCGAAGGGAAAACGCTCATTTTCTTCGACGAGGTTCAAGATTTTCCCGAAATAGCAACCTCTTTGAAATTCTTCAAAACCGATGGGCGATTTGATGTGATATGCAGCGGCTCTCTTTTAGGGTTGAATTACAAGCGTATCGAGAGCAACAGTGTCGGCTACAAAACGGACTACGAGATGCACTCGCTGGATTTCGAAGAGTTTCTTTGGGGTAAAGGATACACCGACGCGCTCGTTGATTCTTTGCTCGGGAAGCTCTGCGGAGCAGAGCCGTTCAGCGCACTGGAACACAAGGAGCTCTCGCGTCTTTTCTTGGACTATTGCACGCTGGGCGGCATGCCGGCTGTCGTCGAATCCTATATCAGTAAAGGGACGTTTGAGGGGTCGCTGGAAACGCAACGGCAGCTCATCTTCGACTATCAGGAAGACGTTCAAAAATACGCTGACGGACTTGATCGAGCTCGCATACTCAACGTGTTTCGTCATATTCCGGTGCAACTGGCGAAAGAGAATAAGAAGTTTCAAATCAGCAAAGTTGCTTCCGGCGCTCGTTTCAGGGACTACCGCGGATGCGTCGAGTGGCTGGAGTTGGCTGGCATGGTAAACGTGTGTCGCTGCCTTTCGTATCCCGAGCTTCCTTTGAAGGGCAATTACGACGAGAATAAATTCAAGCTGTATTTCGCAGATACGGGCCTTTTCGTAGCTATGCTTGACGAAGAGGCGAGCGATGATTTGCGAGCGAACAAGAACATGGGCATTTACAAGGGCGCATTATTCGAGAGCATCGTTGGTGAAGCTCTGGTGAAGAGTGGATACTCGCTGTTCTATTACAAGAAGGAAAACTCAACGTTGGAAGAGGATTTCTTCGTCCGAACCAGAAATTCTCTGGTTCCTGTAGAAGTGAAGGCGACGAACGGCAAAGCAAAATCACTTCGGACTCTTATTGATTCTGATTCATATCCTGATATCAAGTGGGGGATGAAGCTTACCGGAGGAAACGTTGGATGGGACGGCAAGGTCTTCACTATGCCGTATTTCACTGCTTTTTTGCTGAAGCGTTTGCTGAAAGCTTTCGACGAGGGCGATACCGCCTGGAGGTGCTAGGTGGTATCGCCCTCGCGGTCTCTCCGCTTCTCTCTCACCCTGTTGACAGAGTGCGTTTGCTGGTCGTAGACGGGGAATTTTGGGAGGCGGGTTCCGGAACAGGTTCATCCGGTTGTCGAGAAGGCCGTCGACCTCGCTTGCGTGCGAGAGCACATCAGTTTTCAAATTGCCGGCAACAATTTGCATGGTGTTCTGCCTTAGTTTTATATTCGCATTTTGGTAATTAAATCAGTCGTATTTTGGGAAAATATTCATTCGCAATTTGGTATTTAGAACATTCGTATTTTGGTAAACTAAGGTTACCGCGAGCAGAAAGAAGGTAATGCTGTGGCCGGTAAAGTGC
>CAKTSW010000018.1 GCA_934613165.1 uncultured Ellagibacter sp. | reverse complement strand
GGTTCATGATTCGTCCCCTCTCGTTGGTTTCCCGCCGACGCCGGCAGCGCGCTTAATGCCATTTGGTGAAGCGTTTCTGCAGCCAAGCCGACCCGTAGTTCAGTACGGTGACGGTGATGCCGCAGGTGATGATGCCCGCGTAGATGTTCGCGTAGTTCGCGAACACGTTCGCGTTCGAAATCCAATACCCGATGCCCGACTTCGCGCCGAAGCTTTCCGCGTACATAAGCATGAGGAACCCTGTGGTGAGCGAAACGCGCAGGCCCTTCAGGATGTCGGGCAGGATGTAAGGCATGATAATCTTCGTGATCATAGTGAAGTTGCTCACCTTGAGCACGCGCGTGTTGTCGATGATGGCGGGAGGCAGCGACCCCACGCGCAAGATCATGTTCAGAAACTGCGGCCAGAACACGCCCAACAGGATGACCATGACGGCGGCCAGGCGGTAGTTCGGCATGAGGATGACGAGGAACGGCGTGAACACAACCGACGGGATGGGCGCGAACACGTTCGCGATTGGATAGAACATGGCGCGCAGCCGCGGAATCCAACCGCAGATGACACCGAAGACGACGCCGAACAGCGTGCCGAAGAAAAAGCCCGAGAGCAGAAGCCCAAGAGAGGATGCGACGCTTGCGGCCAGCTCTCCTCCGTGCTCGACGAACACGTTGAACACGTTTTCAGGCGACGGCAGAAGCACGTTGTGGGCAACGCCCAAAACGGGCCCGAAGACCTCCCAGAGGAGCAGCAGCGTCCATACGAGCAGGGTGATGTCCGTCGACCCCTGCGGGAAAGGATCTTTCTTCCGACCGGCGAAGAGCGCCACGAGGTAGAGCGCTTCGATGATACCGATGGCAACGTAGAACGCGAACGGGTCGGCGACGTTGCGCCTTGCATGGGGCGCAAGGGCGACAACGGCCACGAGGGCCGCCATCAGGACATGCGCCAAGGCGATGCGGATTTTCAGCGCGCGCTTCACAGCATCTCACCTCCGTCGAACACCTGCTCGCGGTCGGCCTGGTCGAGCTTGGTTTCCTCGGCCTGATAGAACAAATCGAGCAGCCGGGCGTGCATCCTCTTATAGTGTTCGGTCTCGAAGTATTCTTCCGGGATACGCGGACGGGATGCCGAAACCGAGAACTCGTCGCGGAAGACGCCACCGCTCATGAACACGACGCGATCGGCCAAAAGCAGCGCCTCCTCGACGTCGTGCGTGACGAACACGGCCGTCTTCTTCTTTTCACCCGACACCCAAAGATCTTCCATGAGCATCTGAAGCTCGCGGCGAGTTTTGATGTCGAGCGCGCCGAAGGGTTCGTCGAAAAGCAGCACTTCGGTGTCCATCGCCAAAGCGCGCGCAATTGCGACGCGCTGGCGCATGCCGCCCGAAAGCTGATAGGGGTAGAGGTCGGCGGCCTTTGCCATAGACACCTTGGCCAGGTAGTCGTCCGCGATGCTCGATATCTCGCGCTTGGAAAGCCCGCGCGAAAGCTCGATCGATGCCTGGTTGATGCCGAACTCGACGTTCTTCTTCACCGTCATCCACGGGAAGAGCGAATAGTTCTGGAACACCACCGAGCGATCGAGGCAGGGGCCATCGATGGGCACGCCGTTCGACTCGATTTCCCCGAACAACGGCTTCTGCAGGCCGGCGAGGATTCGCAGCGTCGTCGATTTCCCGCACCCCGAATGCCCGACGAGGCAGAGGAACTCGCCATCGGCGACTTCGAGGTCGAGGTGCTTGAGCACCAAATCCTCGTCTTTTACTTCGTCTTCGGCGAGACGGTGATGCTGTTTCGCCTTGACGAGGTCGTCGTCGTAGGCAAAACATACGTCCTTCAATGAGAGGCTGCCCACCGGCACCTTCCTTTCCTTGCGCGATCAGGTCGCAAGCGCGCAAACGGCGGCTCCTCACCAGAGCCGCCGTGTTCGATTTCGCAAGCGTAATGAAAAGCCGAGCGTTTTACGCGTTGTACTTGCTGAAGTCCTCCGCGAGCTTCTTGTACGTGGCGTTGTCGGGTTCGCGCTCGCAAAGCGCGTCGAGAGCCTTCTTGTACACCGCGGAAGTGGCGTACTCGCTCATGTCGTAGTCGCTCTTCTCGATTTCGCCGATGTTCTGCATGGCCTTGTAGAACTTCACGACCTCGTTGGTGTGCGGGTCGGGAGACAGGTCCATGATGTTGCGGTAGTCGGCGGTGCCGTACATAGCGGCCTCGACGTAGTCCGCGCTTTGAGCCGAATAGTCGACAAGTCGCTTGATGACGTCTTCCTTGTTGTTAAGATAGTAGTCGTAGCCGCGGATGAGCGCCGTCTCGAAATCGACGAGCGAGAGGAACTTGTTGTGGTACGCGTCCTCGGAGCAGTTCTGGCGGCAGCAGGGGTAATCGCCCGTGATGTCGGCCGGAACAGCAGCGACCTTGATGTCGTCCATGGACGTGGAATAGGTGTAGCCCATTGCGTTGTTTGTGATGAAGAGGTCGTTCTGGCCGGAACGCAGGCCTTCAAGGGCGGTCGTGGCGTTGTCAACGTATTCGAAGACGACGTCCTCGCCGAGCTTAAGACCGTTTTCCTGCAGATAATTCTTCAGGTAGATCTGGCCGGACTCCTCGCGAGAGCACGCGATGTTCAGGCCCTTGAAATCCTCCGCCTTCTTGAGCTCCTTGGTGAAATCCTTCGTGGAGATGATTTCGGAGCCGTTCAGGATGGTGCCGCCGAAGACGTACACCTCGGTGCCCTGGGACACGTACGAGCAGGCGGGCACGATGCCGAACAGGTCGATGTCGAGCTTGTTCACCGACATGGAAGCCATGGCGTCGGCGAGAGCGACGGTTTGGAATTCGACGTCGCAGCCTTCCTCCTCGAAATACCCGAGCTGGTTGGCGAGGATGGCCGGCGCGATCTTGATGAGCTTGCCGGTCACGGCGCAGACAAGGTGCTCGCCTTTGCCCTTGGACATGAATTCCTCTTCGCCCGACTTGGAATCAGCCGCGTCGTCTTTCTTATCGGAGGAACCGCTGTTCGACGAACAACCGGCAAGCGCTCCGGCGGCGAGGGCGGTCATCGTGGTTGCGCCGGCAACCTTCACGAAGTTGCGGCGAGTAAGATCGGTCATTTGCAATCCCTTCTTGTCGAAGCCCCTTTTGCGGGGTCGCGTACCAGTAAAGCACCGTAGTAAGTATTTGCGCTCGACAAATAATATCCTGTTTCAGTCTTCGAGACAATCTAAAATACGCCAAAAATCGGGTATTTTAGGAAGTAAATAAATAGGGATTAACGGGGCCGTTGACACCAAGAGAAGGCCGCACAGCTTGCCTGCGGATTGAAAGCAGGGCTCGGGGACAAGCACCTCTCGCCCCACGTGACCGAACAATCTCCCAAAACACAAAAAGCCGCCTTCCTTGGCCCCGGGGTTCGGGGAGGAAAGGCGGCTTGTGGTCGCAGAGGTGCGGTCGGCTTGCCAGAGGACTTGCCGCAGCAGGGCGCAAAGCGCGTTTACGCCGCTTCGACGTCCTTGCCGGGCGTGAAATCGCGACCCTGCTTCTTCCATTCTCCGTATTCGGCCGACGCCGCGAACAGGACGTCGGACGAGGAGTTGAGCGCAGTCTCGCAGGAGTCCTGGATCACGCCGATGACGAAGCCGATGCCCACGACCTGCATCGCGATGTCGTTGCTGATGCCGAAAAGCGAGCACGCCAGAGGAATCAGCAGAAGCGAACCGCCCGCAACGCCCGACGCGCCGCACGCGCTGATCGCGGAAAGCACCGACAGAATGATCGCCGTAGGGATGTCGACCTCGATGCCCATGGTGTGGGCGGCCATCATCGCCATGACGGAAATGGTGACCGCGGCACCGCCCATGTTGATGGTGGCGCCGAGCGGGATGGACAGCGAGTAGTTGTCCTTGTCGAGGCCGAGCTTGCGGCACAGCTCCATGTTCACCGGGATGTTCGCCGCCGAAGAACGCGTGAAGAACGCCGTCAGGCCCGAGTCCTTCAGGCAGCGCATCACAAGCCCGTAGGGGTTCTTGCGGAAGCACGCGAAGGACAGAAGTGGGTTCGTGACGAAGGCGATGAAGAGCATGCTGCCGACGAGCACGAGCAGAAGCTGGCCGTATTCGGTGAAGATTTCAAGCCCGTTGGTGCTCACCGCGGTGTACACAAGGCCCAAGATGCCGAACGGGGCGAGCGCGATGATCCAGCGAACGACCGTGGACACCGCATCGGAAATGCTCGAGAACACGTCTTTCACCTGGTCGTTCGCATGGCGAAGCGCGATGCCGAGCACGACGGCCCACGCGAGGATGCCGAGATAGTTCGCCTTCATGAGCGCCTCGACGGGGTTTGCGACCACGTTGGTGATGAGCGTGGCCAGAACCTGCCCGATGCCCTCGGGCGACGCCTGGTCTTCCGCCGGGGCGGTGAGCGTGAGGTCGATCGGGAACAAGGTGCTCGCGATGACGGCCACGGCGCCCGCCACGAAGGTCGCGACGAGGTACAAAACGATGACGGTCTTCATCTGGCCGCCGCCCTTCGCGTTGCAAAGAGCGCTGATGACCAGAAAGAACACGAGGATGGGGGCGACGCTTTTCAGCGCGCTCACGAACAGCGTGCCGAGCATCTCGACGATGTCGTTGCCGGGCCACACGACGGCGAGCACGGTGCCGATGACCAAGCCGACGATGATGCGCTTGATCAGGCTGATCGAGTTCCATGCGCGCCCGAGTTTCTTGATGGCGTCCATTGAGGGGTGTTCCTTTCCTTCTTCCGCGATTGCATGCACAATGCAATTGGGGGGAAGGTGCCGAGAAGCACCCTCCCCCCAATTGGTGCGGGCGAAAGGACTTGAACCTTCACGGGGGTTGCCCACCAGAACCTAAATCTGGCGCGTCTGCCAATTCCGCCACGCCCGCACGATCCCCGTTCCGAAAAACGAGCGTGCACATGATACCAGAACATCTTCGGGAAAGAAGCATGCGCGGCGCTTTCGTTCGGCTTGCGGCGCGAAGTCGCGCCCGCGGGCGGAAAGCTCCCCCCTTGCGCCCGAAGCCGAACGGCCGGGGGAAGCGAAGCCGGCCGCACCAACACGTCGGGCAGCCAACCCGCCCGACACGCCCGCTACCGGTCGCGATACCTCGCGAGCGTGCACTTGAGCAGCTCGACGTCGACCGGCTTGGAAAGGTGCCCGTTCATGCCCGCCTCCTTCGTCGCCTCGACGTCCTCGGCGAACGCGTTGGCGGTCATGGCGATGATGGGTATGCTCGACGCGTCGAGCCTGTCGGAAAGCCTGATGGCGCGCGCGGCCTCGTAACCATTCATGCGCGGCATCATGAGGTCCATGAGGATGGCGTCGAAGGTTCCGGGGAGCTTGTGGCAGAACAGGTCGACCGCCTCCTTGCCGTCGCATACCCTCACCACCGAGGCGCCCTCGTTTTCGAGCAGGGTCTCGGCGATTTCGGCGTTGAGGTCGTTGTCCTCGACGAGCATGATGTTCATGTTGGCGATGGAGCAGTCCGCCTCCCCCGCACGCTCACGCTTGTGCTCGGCGGGGTCACGGTCGATGGCGAACGGCAGCACGACGGCGAAGGTCGACCCCTGCCCGAGCTCGCTTTGCACGTCGATCGTGCCGCCCATCTCCTCGACGAGCGCCTTCACGATGGGCATGCCCATGCCCGTTCCCTGGAACGTGCTGCGCGCGTCGTCGGCGGCCTGGGAAAACGGCTCGAAGATATGCGCGAGGAAATCCTCGCTCATGCCGATGCCGGTGTCGGCGACGAGGAAGCGGTAGACGACCGTGTCGCCCTCCGTGCGCACGACCGAGCACGAGCAGGTGACGCTGCCGCCGGGCTTGTTGTACTTGATGCTGTTGTCGAGCAGGTTGACCATGATGCGGCGCACATGGGTGGGGCTGCCGTACACGTCGGGGTATTCAAGGGATTCCGCCGGCCCGACGGAAAGCGAGACGCCGCGGTCGGACGCGCGCAGCTGCGACAAGATGCGTATCTCGCGGAACAGCTCGACCAGGTTGAAGGGCTTGTTCTCCAGCACGATCGCGCGGTCCTCGATCTTGCTCATCTCGAGGATGTCGTTGATGATGGTGAGCAGGTGATGGGCCGCGACCTTCGCCTTCGCGCGGTTCTCGCGGGCGAGCTCGACGTTTTCGGGGTCGAGCTCGTTCACTTCGAGAAGGCCGACGATGCCGTTCAAGGGCGTGCGGATGTCGTGGCTCATGCGGGAAAGGAACGCCGTTTTCGCGGCATTGGCGGCCTGGGCCTTCTGCTGCGCGCGCCTGGCTTTCCGCAGGGCCCAGCCGAGCGTGAGCACGACCGCGACCAGCAGCACGATCACACAGGTGACGACGAGCGGTTGGTTCTTCTTGACGAATCGGACGAGGGCCGACTCGTCGTCTTCGGTGGAGTAATGGTACGCCCGGGAGGTTATCTCGTCTTTCGCTTCCACGATGCCTTTGTTGACGATGCTCAAGAGCTCGGAGTTTCCCCTCTTCATCCAGCACGTGAGGTCGATGTCGCCGGAAAGCTGCGCGGTTTTCAGGCCCGAGAAGTCGATCTGCTCGCGCAGCACGTCCATGCACGCGACGGGAACGATCATGCACCCGGCGTCCCCCCGCTTCACGGCCTCGAGGCACTCCACCGCGCTCTCGCATTCGACGATGCGGGCGTTGGGGAAGCGGACACCGAGAAGGTTGCGATTCAGAAGCGACTCGGGGCAATACGCGATGGACCCAAGCGCATCTTCGAGCCGCCCGCCCGTATACACCGCGACGATGGCGGACGACGTCATCACCGAGGACTGGATGCATTCCGCCCGCTCGGCGAGCCAATAGTCCTTGACGACCGGCATGGCGGCGTCGATCGACCCGTCGAGCAGGGCCGCCTTCATGTCGACGTTCGACGAGAAGGCCACCGTGTTCACGGTTATGCCGAACTTGTCCCTCAGCGAGTCGACGAGGGCGGAAAGCGACCCGTCAAGTCCCCCGTTCGAGGCTTCGTCCGAGTACGGAAGCGTGTTGGTGAGGTACCCGACGGAAATGGTCCACCCGCGCTCGTCAAGCCAGGATCGCTCGGCGCCCGTAAGCGACGTCGACCCGCCGTTGTTGACCGAGTAGTTCGTCTTGACCTCGTCGTTGTAGCGAGGGTTCGCGCTCCGAATCGCGGTCATGGCGGCGTTGATGTCGTCCATGAGGTCGGGGCGCAATTTCGGCGTCGCAAGATAATAGTTGTTCTCGCCGACCGAGAACATGGCCATGGCGTCGTCGGAGGAGAGCGTGTCGTTCATGATGAGGGCGTCGATCTCGTCGTTCGAAAGCGCGGAGTAAAGATCCTCCGAGGTCGTGTAGTAGCGGAACGCGCACGAAACGCCTTCGTTTTCCAGCCATTCCTTGCCGACCTGGGTCTGCATGAGCCCCTCGATGCAGCCAACGGTAAGGCCGTCAAGCGCGCTCGGGTCGCCCCGCGTCAAATCATCGCGGAACGACTTCGCGTAGATGTAGTACCGCTCCGTTCCCTGGGGGCTCGTCGAGAACAGCAGCTTCTCCGCGCGCTCCTCGGTGTAGGAGATGTTCGGCATGAGGTCGATTTCCCCCGCCTCGAGCTTCTGCATGAGCTCGCTGAACGTGCCGGTGACGTATTCGTATTCCCAACCGGGCGTGTAGTACGAAAGCGTCTGAAGGTACTCGTAACCCCAGCCCGACATGTAGCTTCCCGGCTCGCCTTCCTGGAAGCCCTCGTTGTTGGAGAGCCAGCCGACCTTGACCACCTTGACCGCGTCGTCGCCGGAATCGTCAGAGTCGCTGGCGAGCGCCGTGCACGGAGCGATGGGCGTAAGGGAAAACGCCACGGCAAAGGCGATCGAGAACGCGAGGACGCGTTTCGAGATCGCGGAAAGAACGCTGGGGTTTCGCACGGCTTCACCTTTTTCAAAATCGGTATGGAATCTTGATTATAGCAAGATTCCATACCGAACGATGCCCGTCGCGAGGGAGCGGCCGCGTCAGCGCGCGAAGAACCGAGCGGCGTTTTCCCAGAACATCTTGTTCGCGACCTCTTCGCCGAATTCGTCGCGCACGATATCGTGCAGCTTCGCCACCCCCGTGCAGGGGGAAAGCCACCGCGGCACGTCGCTGCCGTCGTAGTCGCTTCCCAGGCAGAGCACGTCCTCGCCCGCCACGTTCAAGATGCGGTCGACATGGCGCAGCACGTCGTCCGTCGTCGCCTCGTCGCCGCGGTCGTTCAGGAAGTCATTGTAGTAGTTGAGCCCCACGATGCCGGCGCGATCGGCGATTTCGCGCAGCTGCCAGTCGGCGAGGTTGCGCGGATGCTTGCACACCGCCCGCGCGTTCGAATGCGACGCGGCGAAGGGCTTTTCGGCGCACGCGCACACGTCCTTGAACCCGGCATCGTTCAAGTGCGAGACATCGACGACGATGTCGCGCTCCTCGAGCTCGGCGACGCAGCGGCGGCCGAACGGCGTGAGGCCGAACGCGGTGTCGTTGCCGCTGCCGAGGGCGTTTTGCCCGTTCCAGGTGAGCGTGACCATGCGCACCCCGTCGGCGGCGATGGCGTTAAGGCGCGGGCGCGCCTGGTCGTCGTCGGCGAGGAACGCCGCGCCCTCGATGGTGAGCATGCCCGCGGTCTTCCCCACCGAAAACGCGGCCTTAGCGTCGTCGGAAGTGCTCACCTGCTCCAAAAAGTCGGCATGGCGTTCGCATTCTCCCTGGAAGAAATCGCGAATGCGCAGGTAGAATGACCAGGCGGCGTCTCCGCGCACGTCGTCGGGGATGAACACGGCGAAGCATTGGCACCAGTTGAAGTTCCCCGTCCGGCGGAGCGAGATGTGGCCGTCGTTGTCGAGAAGCGAGCCCATGCGCTCATGCGGGATGCGCTCGTCGCCTTCCATGTACGCGAACGCGGCGTCGCCGTTGCCGTGCAGCGCAAGGCGGTCGAGCGTGTCGCAGTGCAGGTCGAACACGTGAAGCACGTTTTTGCGGGAGCGCGCGCCGTCGGGCGCGCCCTTGCCCGCCCCGGCCATGAACGCCTCGCCCAACGGGTCGTCCTCGATACGCAGAAGCCCCATTCCTATTCCTTCCCTTCTCCTGCGGCGCGCGCGTCGGCGCCGCCGGTTGACATCGCGCGCACCCGGGGCTTCTTGCCCGGGATGGACACGAGAACGATCATCGACACCATGAGGGCGAAGCCCGCCCAGTCGTAACCGGTAAACGACGTGCCGAGCCACAGAGCCGCGATGACGGTGGCGCTTGCCGGCTCGATCGCGCCGAGCAGGCTTCCCGTGACCGAGCCGACCACCGACACGCCGTGCAGGTAGAGCGCGAACGCCGCGAACGTGCCCAAAACGGCGATGGCGGCGAGGACGACGAGCCCCGCGGCGTCGAGCGCGGGCACGGAAAGCGGCGCCCCGCAGGCGGCGGGCGCCGCCCAGAAGGCGAGCGCGGCAACGCCGCCCAGAAGCATGCCGAGGCCCGTGACGGGCAAGCTTCCCCAGCGGGCCATCAGGCGCTTGGGGAACATGATGTAGATTGCCACGGTGACGCTGTTCGCAAGCCCCCAGAAAAGCCCGGCCGCGGGAAGCGCGATGGAAGTCGGGTCGCCCTGGGTCGCGATGATGAACGTCGAGGCGAGCGCGAGGACGAGCCCCGCAGCCTCGCCTGCACGCGGGGCCTTGCGGGCGAGAAGGCAGCTTGCGAGCATGACCCATACGGTTCCCAAGCTCTGAAGCACCGTCGCCGTGCCCGCGTTGGTGGCCCCGATCGAGGAGATATAGGTGTACTGGCAGGCGAACAGGCCCGCAACGCCGAAGACGGCAAGCCCGGCAAGCGTCTTCTTGTCGGCGATCATCGCCGCGATCTGCGTGCGCCGCGTCACGAGCAGAAGCACCAGGAACAAGACCCCCGAACCGAGCATGCGGGCCATCGTGATGAACGAGGAATCGATGTCGTAGTGCGCGAAGAGGTACTGCGAGCACGCGCCGGAAAAGCCCCAGAGCGCTCCTCCCACCAGCGCCGATGCGATTCCCGACGCGTACTTTTTTCGTAGGCCGCTATTCATTGAAGAGCTCCTTCAGGAAATCGAGCACGCAGCCGAACAAGGCGTCGCCCTCTTCCACCTTGAAATACCGAAGCGGCAAGGTGAGCTTGCGTTTTTCCGACATATAGCGCCCGCCCGCGCGCCGTATGGGAATCATCTTCTCCTTAGGGACGGAAACGGGCTCGACGATGAGCTTGCCGGCGACCACCGTGACGGTGCCGATGCGGTGCTCGTTCGCGAACGCGCGCGTGCGCGTCTTCATGAAGAGGTTGCGCGCGGCGGCGGGCATGTCGGGCCGCTTCGAGGAAAGCTCCTCCTCGATCGCGTCGACGTCGCCGACGGTCGCCGCGGAGGCGATCTTGCGGTACCACAGCACGCGCTCGTCGGTGTCGGGGACGTATTCCTCGGGAAGGTAGGTGTGCCCCGGCAGGTTCACCGTTATGTCCGACAGCGCCGGCGGCAGCGCGTCTGAGTCCGCGCTCACGCCCTCGCGCGTCGCCGAGACGGCCTGCTCGAGCATCTGCGCGAACAGATCGAAGCCCACAGCGCTCATGTTGCCCGACTGCTCGGCGCCGAGCAGGCTGCCGGCGCCGCGGATCTCGAGGTCGCGCATGGCGATGCGCATACCGCTGCCGAGGTCGGTGTGCTCGTCGAGCGCGGTGAGGCGCGCCTCGGCCTCCTCGGTCAGGTTCACGTGGTCGGGGAACATGAAGTACGCGTACGCCTGGGTCGACGAGCGCCCCACGCGCCCTTTGAGCTGGTACATCTGCGCCAGTCCCAAGCGCTGCGAGTCCTCGATGACGAGCGTGTTGGTATGCGGGTTGTCGATGCCGCTCTCGATGATGGTGGTCGCCACGAGCACGTCGAGCTCGCCGGCGCTGAAGTCCTCCATCACGCGCTCGAGCTCCTCGCGCGACATCTGCCCGTGCGCGACGCCCACGCGCGCCTCGCCCGCCGCGGCCACAACGCGGGCGACCGCGTCCTCGATCGAATGCACGCGGTTGCTCACGTAGTACACCTGCCCGCCACGCGCGAGCTCGCGACGAATCGCGGCCGACACGACGTCGGGGTCCCATTCGCCCACATGAACCTCGACCGGGCGTCGGTCGCCCGGAGGCGTGAGGATGAGGCTCATGTCGCGCACGCCGGAAAGCGACATCTGGAGCGTGCGCGGGATCGGCGTCGCGGAAAGCGTGAGCACGTCGATCGACTCGCGCAGGTTCTTCATCTGCTCCTTGTGCCCCACGCCGAAACGCTGCTCCTCGTCGATGATGACGAGCCCCAGATCGTGAGGGTTCACGTCGCGCGAGAGCAGGCGGTGCGTGCCGACGAGCACCGACACGCTGCCGTCGGCGAACCCGGCAAGGGCGCGCGCCTGCTGGGCGGGCGTGCGGAAGCGCGAGAGCACCTCCACTTCCACGCCGAACGGGTCGAAGCGGTCCTTGAAGTTGGCGTAGTGCTGCTGCGCCAAAATGGTGGTCGGGCAGAGCACCATGACCTGCTTTTTGTCCTGCGTGGCCTTGAACGCGGCGCGCAGCGCGACCTCGGTCTTGCCGAAGCCGACGTCTCCGCAGATGAGGCGGTCCATCGGGCGGGCGCTTTCCATGTCGGCCTTCACGTCGGCGATAGCGGCAAGCTGGTCGGGGGTTTCCTGGTAGGGGAAAGCGAGCTCCATGTCGCGCTGCGCGTCGGTGTCGGGGCTGAAACGGAAGCCCTGCGTGGCGGCGCGGCGGGC
>CAKTSW010000017.1 GCA_934613165.1 uncultured Ellagibacter sp. | reverse complement strand
CGTCCGGGCTGCCCAGATCAGCCGGTCCGTCGGGGTGGCTGGGGTCGTCCGGGTTCCCAGGGTCATCCGGGTCGTCCGGGGTATTCGGATCATCGGGACCGCTCGGGTCGTCCGGCCCATCGGGGTTGTCCGGAGTATCTGGGTTGTCTGGGTTGTCCGGATTATCCGGGTCGGGCGTCGGGGTCGGAGGGTTCGGATCGTCCGGGTCGACAGGACTCGGGTCAGGGTCCGGGCTCGGGTCGGGATCAGGGTCGGGCGTCGGGGGATTCGGGTTGTCCGGGTCGATGGGACTGGGACCCGGATTCGGGTCGGGGTCAGGATTCGGGTCCGGATCGGGATCGGGATCGGGTCCCGGGTCGGGCGTCGGTTTCGCCGTCACCGTCAGCGCGCCAGGCTCCACTGTCGCCGAGAAGTTCGGGTCCGAAACGCGTGCGTTGATCGCGTACTCGCCTGCCGGCGACGCCTCGTTCGCCTCGCACGAGTACTCGACGACCACGCCCGACGTGTTCGCAGGGCTGATCAGCTCGGATGAGAACTCGGGATTCGCTTCCCCTTCGACTCGCTCGGCGTCATGCACGATGACGAGCATCTTGGCAGGAGAAACGGTAACCGTAAGCTCCACATCGGAGGCGGCAAGGTAGTTGCGCGACGCCGACGCATGGGCGATCACGCGCGCCGTGCCCGCCGCATTCACGGACGCATAGCTTCCCTGAACAGAAATCGGGCTTGGCGAGCCATCCTCATTCGGCACGACTTCGAACGTGACCGATGTCTTGGCAACGTTGTCGAAGGCGAAGCCGGTGGAGCCATAGGTAGCGGAATAGCTCGTCGTTCCCTCAATGCTCTGCGACGCCGGCGAGATCTCGTATGCGACCGACCGACCGCCTCGATAGTTCGCATTCGTCGTCCGCACGCTCACGCGGTACGTTCCGGCATCGATAGGAGCCTGCGCAGTTGGGCCGTACTCCGTATCGCCATCGCCCTGATACGTCACCGAGTAATCGGAAGATTCCAAACCGTCTACGGTGACGGTCGCGCCATGCGCTTCCCCATCGTACACTGCGTTCTCGGCGCCAACAAAGAAGCGAACATATTTCAGCAGAATTCGATATTCGGCCGTCGCGCGCCCAATATACCCGTTCCCTTTAAGCGTCGCCACCACTCGGTAGGTACCGGCGTCAGTCGGCGCCTGGCTGCTCGAGTAGACAGTCGAATCCGTCCCTATATAGGTATAGACGACCTCCCCCTCGAGGCCTTCGGGAATGCCGCTCAGCTTGGGCGACTGCCCGTTTCCGTTGTACGTGAAGAATCCGTCTTCGAATTCAAGCTTCGCCACTTGCGGTTTCACGATAAGTGTGAAATGCGCAGTTTTCTGCACGCCAGCATGGTCGGTGCATACGATGTCGAAGCCGAATACGCCTGCCTTTTCAGGCGCGCATTCGATGTGCACGGTCTTCCCGTCATCTGATGCGACGAGCTTCAGCCCCTTCGGAAGTTCGCTCCCTTCGGCAAGCGCATACATATAGGGCGCCACTCCACCTGTAGCCGGCTCGATACTCGCACTGTAATCGGTCCACGCCGTGGCTGCGGGCAAGTCGCATGCGTTGAACACGAGCTCCTCGGGTTTCGCGAGCGAGATAGTGGCAGGCTGGGAATCCGTACTCGTCTTCGTGCCCAAGTACGACTGGGTGACACGGCAGTAGTACGTTCCCGCGGTGCTTTCGTCCGCCTTGTCGAACGAAAGCGTTTCCGCCGTCGCGCCCTCGATCGCCGTATCGGCATCTTTTTCACCGACGCGGTACCACTGGTATGCAAGCTCGTGGCTTTCCGCCGCGCCGCTCGAAACCTCTTCATGGTCGAGCACGCTCTGCGCCGCATCGGCCGCAACCGACAGCGTGACTGCCTCGCCCACCCTCACTTCTTTGCTCTGCGGCTGCGCATTCACGACCGGCGCGTCGGCCTTGGCAAACGTGAACGAAAGCGACTGCGACGCGGCGACGTCGTTCAAGGTCAGCGCATAGCTTCCACCCGAGTAATCGGAGATGTCGAAATCGTTCGCCACCGAAGCGCTACCGTCCGCCGCCTCGGTCGTCGTGCTCGCCTGCGCGAGGTAGCAGTTCTCGTTCGGCGTCGCGGCGAACGTCGCGTCCGCGCCCGGCGCGACATCCACCGAAACGGGGTCGACCGTGCCGTTTTCAGCCGACGCCGTCACATGGAGCTTCGCCTTTTCCGCAAAGCGCGCGGTCACCTTCGTGTCCGCTTCAGGGCTGAACGTCCAGCGAGCATCGGTGCTTAACGGTTCGGTGTCCTTGGCCACGCCGTCGTCGTCGCATTCGTACCAGCCCGCGAAGTCGTAGCCCTCATCGACCACGGCGGTAAGCGTCACGCTTTCGCCCGCTTCGACGGTCTTTTGCACGGCGTAGCCGCCATCGCCGTAGACGGCCGATCCTTCGACGTAGCCGCCCTCGCGCGGATCGAAGGCGACGACGTTCACCACGTCGCGCACGTAATATGCCGTGAAGGTTCGGTTGGCGTACGCCGGGCGCACCAGAAGCGGGCTCTTCCCGACAATCGCGCCGTTTTCATCGACCCAATACTTGAACTTCCACCCCGGATACGGGATGGTGATCATCACCGACACCCCCATGTACGACGCGCTCGTCCCGGGAATGACCATGCTGAAGCCCGCGCCCGCGGGGTATGTGGCCACCTGCGCGTCAAAGCCGGTTTCGTAGAACACGGCCGTGAGGCGCATGTCCTCGTGCGCGATGCCTGCGTGGATGGCGTTGTAGCTCACGATGGCGCCCGCGTCGTTGATCCAATGCGAGAAACGCATGCCCGGATAGGCAACGGCCATGGCCACGAACGCGTCGCCCTTGTCGCACGAAAGGGAGGTCCCCGCGCCGGACGCGCCCGCGATGAACGCAAGGCCCCTGAATATCGAGCTCTGCGTCACCGCGACCTCGACCTTGCCTGCGGGGTCGGGCTCGAACTGCGCATAGTACGTGATGTCGGAAGACGCCTCGAAGGCGAGCACCGCGTTCGTGTCCACGATGTTATCGCCACCCTCGTCGAGGCTCCACCCCGCAAAGCGGTACCCTTCCCCGGCAACCGCCTGCAGCGTGACCGCATCGCCCGATTTGTAGGTGCCCGCACCCTTCACCTTGCACCCGCGCGTGCCCGTTTTGCCCGCAATGACCGCCTTCGCCGACACCGACACGTCGTACGGGTCGGCGAACTGCGCTTCGATGGCGATGACGTTGTCGGTAAGGTCGCTTATGAAATCCTCGTCGAGCGTGAACCAGCAGTGCGCGTCGGTGGAAAGAAGCGTCTTCTCGCCGTCTGCGCCAAGAAGCTGCCAGGAAACGAAGCGCCTGTCGGTCGCTTGCCGAGCGTTCAGCTCGACCACCTGGCCGAATGCGTACGTTCCCCCGCCCGAAAGCACGCCGGCGCCTTCCTGGCTCTCGCTAAGCTCCACATAATAGGAGTTGCGCGTGAAGCAGGCGGCGTAGGCCGCATCTCCCGAAACGGCAACCGTGTATTCGGGAAGCTCGCTTACCACCTGGCCTTGCGCATCCTTCCAGCAGTCGAACGTGAAGCCGGGCTTCGCCACGGCGGTAAGCGTCGTGCGGTCGCCTGTGCCAAACGACCCGAATCCGCTCGTATAACCCGCTTCGACCGGCGAGGCGATCGCGCTTACCTTGTACGCCCCCGCCCCGAAAACGGCCGTCAGATTCACATCGCTTTTCACGGTGAAGCTATACTCGGCGCTCGTGCTCATGCACGCGCCCTCGCTGTACCAGCCGATGAACGACACGTTTTCCTGCGGCGTCGCGACGACGGTGGCCGTCTGCCCCGCCGCGTACGCGCCCGCCCCCGAAACGTCGCCATAGCCTTCCGCGACGGTAACGTCGACGGTGAACGACTTCGCCTCGAACACCGCGCGAAGCGACGTGTCCTCGCAGGGGACGAAGCGGTATTCGGCGTTCGTGCTGACCACCGCGCCCGCATCGTCGACCCAGTATTTGAACGCGTAGCCCTCTCTCGCGTGGGCCGAAAGCATCGCCGGATAGTTCGCGCCGTAGGAGCCGGCCCCTTCCACCCAGCCCACGGCCTCGTTTTCCACCAGGTCGCCCGACGACGTGGCCTCCGCCGCCGTGGCCGCAACCGTGTACGAGCGTTCCTCGAAGCGGGCAACGTACACGTGGCTTCGCGCTTCACGGGCGGTGAATTCGGGCTCGGTCGACACAAGCTCGCCCGCAAGCGTATACCAGCCCGTAAACGCATAGCCGGGTGCCGGCGTCGCCTTCAGGGCCACGTCCGCACCGCGATCGGCCAGAATGCGGCTCGCCGTGACCGACCCGCCCTCGGAGGGGCTCGCCACCGGCATGCACACCACATCGAGCGGCTTGAACGCCGCGGTGATCGTGCAGTAATAGGAATCGAACTTCCTGCTTTCCGCCACCAAAGTGCATTCCTCGTTGATGCTCACGAGCAGCCCGTTTTTATACCAGCCCCAGAAAAGCCAGCCGGGATTGCTCTTGGCCTTCAGGTGAAGCGTTTGGCCCAGCTTGAACATATCGGTGTCAGGCTGGATATCGGTTCCGTTGCACGTCACCGTGCCGCCTAGCCACGAGTCGGCCGCGATGACGACCTCGGGGCCTTTCTTGAACACGGCGGTGTAGGTTTCGTCCTTCGTCACGAGCACACGCAGCTCGGCGGAGGTGTAGCGCTTGCCGGAGCTGTCTTCCCAGTAGGCGAACCAGTGCTTGTCGTCGGCCTTCGCCTTGATGGTGACGTGGCGACCGTAGGGCAGCTCGACCCAATCCTTGCCCGGCTCACCCACAATCGAGACTTCGCCAGGCGGGTTGATGCTCGTGATCAGGCCGTCGATCTCGACCTTAATCGTGTACTTCTTCGCGACGTATTCCGCGCGAATGACCGTGTCGCCTTCGGGGACGAACTCCAGATGCGTCTCATCGGTGCCCATGAGCACGTCGCCCGCAGCGCCCGCACGGTACCAGCCCTTGAAGGTGTATTGGTCGTACAGTTTCTCCTCGTTGAGATGCACGGAAAGCACCGTCGGCTTGCCCTGCACGCAGGAACCAGCGCCGACCACGGTGTATTTGCCCACAAGCGCGCTTTCAGGTTCCACCATCACGGTGACGGTGCACTTGCGCTGGAACTTCGCCACGAGATGCCGATCCGTTTCGGCGACGAAGGTGTAGGTGGGGCTTTTCGAGACTTCGGCCACGCCGTCGTACCAGCCGGCGAACTCGTAGCCTTCCGCCGCGACGGCGACGACCGTCGCCTCGGTGCCGACCTTGGTGGTCTGGCGGTCGGGCGTAGCGTTGCACCCGGTCACCTCGTCGGCGGCCGTGCCCTCGACGTCGACCGAGGTGGTGATCGTCGCCTTCTTTTCGAAGACGGCCGTCATCTTCGTCACTTCGGGCGTGGCGCTCGTTATGGGAATTTGCATGACGTTCGACACGGAGCGCTCGATGCCGTCTTCCTTCCAGCATACGAAACGATACCCCGGATTGGGAACGGCCTCGAGTTCGGCTATGGTGCCTTCGTAGTGAACCCCGCCGCCGTGGACGATACCGCCCGCCTCGGGCTGAGCCGTCGCGATGATCTCGACCTTATGGTCGCCCTTGGGCTTGTCGGGGTCGCGGTCGTGCTTGTGGTCTTTGAGAATCTCCTCTATTTCCTCAATCGCCTTACCGCCGATTTCGACGAGCTCATCGATGGTTTCAGCCTCTCCGATTGCTGCAACGGCAGGGACAGCAATCGGATCGACGACCGGCCCCAACCCGAAATACGTCGCGACAGCCGCAAGCCCAGTGATAGCAGCGATAAGGGCGACCTGCAGAGCTATGAACGCCTCATCCCCGTCCGACGTGGCGCGGAAGTGGGCCGTAAGCTCGGTATCTCCCGTAAGTGTGAAGGTGTAGGAGCCGTTTTCCGCAACAGCCACCTTGTTTCCCGCCGCATCGGTGACGTAGTCGAGCACATAGTACGGCGCGGGAATGGCGAACACGGTCACACTCGAACCGATGCCGTAAAGGCCCGTGGTGATGAACGAGCCCTGCGGGCTGCCGTCGTCGGTGGTGCCGTCGACGTCCAAGACGACGCTCGCCTGCTGCGCGCAGTACCAGGGCGTGATCTCGATTTGCGCTGCCGGGCCGTTCACGTTAGGAACCTCGTAATTGCAGGCAAGGTCGCTGCTGATGAGCGTCTGCCCGCCCGAGGGGCCTTCGTACCAGCCGCGGAACTGCGCGTTTTCGGTGGTGGCGGAAAGCTCCACCGTCTCGCCCGCGTCGCGGTAGCAGTTACCGACCGTCGGCGTGACGTGGGCGTAAGCTTCGGAATAATCGGTGGATTCCGCCTGGTTGATATGCACAGCCGTGCTCTTCAACGCGAAGCGGGCCTCAATGTTCGTATCCTTGTCCGGCTTGAACAAGCACACGCGCTTGTCGCTTATAAGCTCGCCCGTGTCCTTGTCGTACCAACCCGTAAACGAGATGTCGTCGTCGAGCATGCCCAACCGCTCGGCATCGAGCGCCACGAACTGGCCTTTGAAGAGGAATCGCGAGCCCGAAACGTTCGGAACCTCAACGCCTTCCATAAGCGTGCGCCCGCCCATGTCGATGGTTTGGGAGTAGTTGACGCGCACCGCGACCACCGGGTCGATAGGTTGGCCGGGATCGACCGGGTCGGGCTGCTCCTTCTCCTTAAGGATGGCGACAGGATCGCCCTTTCCCTCCACGGTGTACTCGACGCTCGCAGCGTTCTCGCTCCCGTCAATCCAGTAAGCACCATCTGAATAGGCCCAATGATCGATCGTGTATTTCAAGGAATCGTATGAGCAGGTAATCGTCACTTTCTTGCCGGGGTATGTGACGAATGTTTCCCCGTAATTGCAGTCGTTGGCGACTATCGAGAAGGTCACGCCTTCGACTTCTTGCCCGCCTGCCTCGTTGAGCTGCGCCTTCGGAGTAACCGTAACTTCATTGGCGAACACGGCAGTGAGCACGATGGAGCGCGTAACGGTGAATTCGTACGTTTCCTTTTCAGAAAGGACGTTGCCCTCTTCATCCGCCCAGTAGGCGAACATCCTGCCGTCAAGCGTCGTCTTGGCGCTCACCGTGCACATATCGCCCGAAGCAAACTGCCCGCCGCCTGTCGCGGTTTCCCCAAGCTGCGCGGTCGGAGATTCCACGAACACGGAAAGCGTATCGCTTCCTTCTTCTTGCAAAAGCCCGTTTGAATACGCGTTAAGCAGATGATCGCCGTCGTTATAGGTCACTTGCACGGGCATGCCGTTGTAAGAGGATTTAAAAGCCGACCCATCTTCGGGGCTGATCGAGAAGAACTGGCTGAACGCATAGTTGCTTGCAAGGTCAGCGTAATCGAAGGTTCGCTGCGTGTCGTCGTAGTTGAACTTGACCTGCATGCCGCTAAGGGAAATCGCATCCCCTTTTTGATACACAAGTCCGGCGGGGTCGCTTGTGACGCCCAGATACAGATACTTCGATGCGTCATAGGGCAAGTCGTAGCCAGAGGCCTTCCAGACGCGTTCGACCTCGCTATCCTGATATAAGTCGAGCGAGCGCGCGGGCACCAAAACCTTTATAAAGCCATTCGGAAATGTCTGCATATCGACGAGCACCGCGTGATCGCACTGCAAGTACACAAAACTGAGCTTCGTTCCAGAGAACGCATATTTCGGAAGCATGGTGATCTTGGAGCCTTGCGGCAAGATGAGCCCGCCGCTCATGTCAGTGCCTTCGAAGCAGTGCTCTCCCAAACTCGAAACCGTCGTGTTGGTTTCAAGGCCCGAAAGGCGAAGGCTCTTGCAATCTTGGAACGCATAGGCACCGATGGAGACGATCTGGGTATTTGTCCCGAGCCCCGTCTGGCTCAGCTTATCGCATCCCGTGAAAGCGTACTCGTCAACAGACGTGACATGCGTATTCGTCCCGAAACCGGTGTCGACGAGGCTGTAGCAATAAGCGAAAGCGAATGCCTCGACGGACTCAATTGATTGATTTCCGGCAAGGCCAGTGTCGACGAGATCGTAGCACTGCTGATATGCGCTATCGGGAATAGATTTCAGCCCCGTCACTTTCTCCAAGCCTGTCGAAACAAGACCGCTTTCGTCAAAGCAGTTAGCGCCAATCGATTCGATAGTTGCAGTCTTTTCGATATTAAGACTAGTCAGCTTTAAGCAAAGAGAGAAAGCACCTCGACCGATAGAGCCAATACACATACCAGATAGGCTTATCGACGAAAGATTCACGCAGTCATAAAAAGCATATTCGCCAATGGACTCAAGGACCGCGTTCTCAAACCGTACAGATTGAAGGTATGTGGAGCAGAAGCATAACCGCTCAGGAACCGAACTCGCTCTATAGTCGACGATGAGATTCTTGACATAATGCGAATCAACGGAATAGCGAGCGGGGTCTTCCTCGCCTATCGTTTCTACGAGCACTCCGTTCTCATCGCATTCGTATGTGTAACCATTCGACATGAGCTTTGCGTAGTCGTATACGCCCTGAGCCTGGGCAGTCCCATCCAACTCGCCGTCGACGGCATCGGAGTCACCCGGTTGGGTAGCATCATTTTGCGATTCCGCGTTTCCAGAGGCTGAACCGTCGCCGTCTGAAGAACCCGATTCTTCAGGCAGTTCGCCTTCTTCCGAATCGTCGACGGCGTCCGCTTCCCCAGTCGTTGAATCAATGCCGTTCCCGTTTATCGGGTCGGCGCCATCACCGTTCGCCGAATCAGAACCGTCGCCATTCGAGACATCGGCGCTCACCGCATCGGAAGACGCGCCGGATTCCGCGGCATACGACGCATCGCGTGCAATGGGAACGAACGAGACAACGAGCGCAAGGGACAAGAATACGCGCAGAAAGATATCGGAGACGCGGGCGCTCTTCTTCATGGGCTCCCCTTCCCTGCCGAAAACGGCGGTCGCACATGCATGGAACGAGTTACGATAAGTATACAGGATGCTTATGAAGTACTTCTGCAGGGACCGATCTGTTTTCCACGCACGGCAAGCGCCCGCGGCGAGCGTCGCGACGAACGCCCGCGCGATGTCCCGATCGCCAAGGCGGCATTTCCCGCGACCGAGCATGCGACCAGCTTGAGAACGGCAAGGATTCGTGGGCTCAAGTATTGACCCGAGGCTCGCGCCCTCCCCAATTTGCTCGCTTCCCGCAGCTTGAAGCCGAAAACGCGGCCTCCCATGGCAGGCTGTGACGCTTTTGCAAATCGGGAGGCGCTTCACCCCGAGAAATTCGCCCTTTCATGGCAGCCAACGACGGCTTTGCAAAGAGCTCGTCGTCCGTGCGTTTTGCAAACCCGTCGCTGGCTGCCAGGCTTTCTTGCAAAACCGTTGTTGGCTGCCATGAGCATTTGCAAAAGCGTCGCAAGCCGCCATTCAGGAGGGAAAAACAACGGTTAGGTTCCTTCTTGCTTTACAAAGCCGTCGCAGCCTGCCATATAGACCCTCGTTTTCGCGCAGCCGTTTGCAAAGCCGGCATAACCCGCCACACCCCGAACCTCGACCGCGCGCCCTTTCCCCATCGCCGCAGTTTACCTGACCGCATTGCCCCCGTCCGGCACGCAGTCCCAGCCTACGCGTCGCGGCGATTCCCGGCAATGCGCTACACTGCTCGCAGCGAACATTTCCCCGACCGAAAGGACAGTCATGAAAGCACATATCATCCACTGGTGCATCCACGTGCTCGACAAGGAAGCATCGATCGCGTTCTACGAGCGCGCGCTCGGGTTCCGCGTGACGCGCGAGATGGGCCCCGACGACGGCTCGTGGTCGAACACCTACCTCGTGAACGACCAGTCCCCCTTCGAAATCGAGCTCACCTGGAACCGCGGGCGCACCGAACCCTACGCCAACGGCGGGCGCGACACCCACATCGCCTTCGAGGTGGACGACTTCGACGCGTACCGCAAGCTGCACGAGGAAATGGACTGCATCGTCTTCGACAACCCGCGCATGGGACTGTACTTCATCGCCGACCCCGACGGGTCGTGGATCGAGATCCTCCCCGCGAAGTAACGCCGCGCGAAACGATCGGAAGCGAGGGAGCGACGGGGTCGGAATAGGCCCGCCCAGCAACTCGCCTGCGCCCGCCCCGCGCGCTCGCAGCCTTGCACGCACCCGCCGCTTCGTGCGCCCGCCACCTTCCCGTTCGCGCCCCTCGTTACCGAAACGTGACAGTGGCAGCACGCACGGGTTCCCGCGCGTTCGGGTCCAATTGCAACGTACGTACATCGATTCGCCCGCGCCTTGGAAACGCGGCGGAGAGGCATTCCGCATGGCTTCATCGAACAACTTCGCCGACCAAATCGCGAACGCAGTGCAGAGCGCCGTGAAGTCGAGTGACTTCAGCGGCCTGCAATCGACTATCAACCGGGCGGTCGACACCGCGGCCGAAAGCCTCGGGCGCGTCGTCGCCCAAACCTCCGACGGCATTCGCCGAGGTCAGGAGCAGTACGCGCTTATCCAGGAACGCAAGCGGCAAGAAGAGCTCATGAACGAGCGTTTCGAAAACCCCTCGAGCAAGCGCGGCGGGGGCATCGCGCTCGTCGTTGTCGGAGCCGTTGTGGGCCTGCCCCTTGTTGCCACGGGGCTCGTCGCGCTTCTCGTCGGCAGCTCAGCCACCGTGCCGTTCGTCGCGGCGGGCATCGCGGTCGGCACGGCGTGCGGCATCGCGGGCGCGCAGAAGCTCCGATTCGCAGGCGCCTTCGACCGCTACCGCAAAGCCATCGGGCTGCGCGAATCATGCAGCGTGAAGGAGCTTGCGCAGGGCAGCTCCGACACCGCCGACAACGTGATGAAGAACGTGAGGAAGATGCTCAAGAAGGGCATGTTCAAGCAAGCCGCCCTCGACGAGGACGCGGGGCTGCTGCTCATGACCCCCGAGGCCTATGCGCGCCACGAACAGCAGCTTGCGACCGCGCGCGAGGCCCAGCGCCAGCGCGACCTCGCGAACTCGGCCAAGACCGGCGAGCAGGCGCCCCTCACCGCCGAGCAGCAGCGCCTGCTCGATCGCGGCAGTGCCTTCATCGCCGCCATCCGAGAAGGCAACGACGCCATCCCCGGCGAGGACATCTCGCGCACGCTCGACCAGATCGAGCACGTGGTCGCGGCCATTCTCGACGCCGCGGCCGAAAACCCCGCGCTCATAGACGATCTCGACCGGCTGCTCGACTACTACCTGCCCACCACAGTGAAGCTGCTCGACTCCTACCGCGAGCTCGATTCCCAGCCCATCCAAAGCGAGAGCATCCTCGCGTCGAAGCGCGAAATCGAGTCGGCGCTTTCAAGCCTGAACACCGCGTTCGAAAAGCTGCTCGACTCGCTTTTCCGCGACATGGCGATCGACGTGTCGGCCGACATCTCCGTCCTCCATGCCGTACTTGCGCAGGAAGGATTGACCGAAAGCCCGTTCGAACAGGCAAAACAGGCGCGCTAACCCAGGTTTCGCGCAGCAAGGGACATACTTTAGGCTTCTAACGAAAGGCATCGACCATGGAAAACAGCACCGAACCGCAGACGGTCCCCGAGCTCACCCTCACGCCCACGCTCGACGACGATCCCGCGCCCGTTCTCGCTGCGCAGCCGGTGGCACAACCGCCGGCGGACGCGGACGCAGCCGCGCTCGACGACAGCATGCTCACCGACGACGAGAAGCAGATGGTCGCCTCGTTCGCCGACCAGATCGACGTGCGCGACTCGGTCGCCATCATGCAGTACGGCGCCGGAGC
>CAKTSW010000016.1 GCA_934613165.1 uncultured Ellagibacter sp. | reverse complement strand
GCTCGCTTCCCGAACGAAAGGTGGTTACGTGTCCGGCAAACTTAGAATCGGCGTGCTCGTGTCCGGCAGCGGCACGAATCTGCAGGCGATCATCGATGCGGCGGCGGAAGGCCTTCCCGTCGAAGTGGTGAAGGTCGTGTCGTCGCGCCCCGACGCGTACGGCATCGAGCGGGCGCGTGCGGCGGGAATCCCCGTGCTCGTCATGAACCGCGACAAGTACGCAGACCCGCAGGCCGCCGACGCCGAAATCGTCGCGGCGCTCGAAGAGGCGGGCGCGGAATACGTCGTCATGGCGGGCTACATGCGCAAGGTGACCCCGGTCATGCTCGACGCGTTCCCCGACCGCGTGCTCAACCTGCACCCGGCGCTTCTGCCGTCGTTCAAGGGCGCGCACGCCATCGCCGACGCGTTCGACGCGGGCGTGAAGGTGACGGGTGTCACCGTGCACTTCGCGAACGCCGACTACGACAAGGGCCCCATCGTCGCGCAGCGCGCCGTTACCGTGGAGGAAGACGACACGCTCGATATGCTCGAGGCCAAGATCCACGAGGTCGAGCACGCGCTCTACCCCGAGGTTCTCGGGCTCATCGCCGAAGGTCGCGTCGCCGTCGATGCGGCTACGAACAAGGTGCATATCGGTTAACCGCGCCGCAGGGCCGGCCTCGGAATCGCGCGAGGCCGGCCCTGCGTTGCTTGAGAAGCGATTCGAAAGAAGGATGCATTCATGAACAAAGCGATCCTGCAGTCCATCGTCGACGATTTGCGCGCGGGGAAAACCCCGCAGCTCGCCCCGGAAGACTTCCCCTGCTTCTCCGCTGAAGCGCTTGCGGGGAACAACCACGTGGCGCCCGAATATCTCGGCACGATCGCGGAAAGCCTTACCGTTGCCGACATCCCCACGTTCGAGCGCGCCATCCGCGCGATCGACGAGCACGACTTGGCATGGCTCGGCTTCAAGGTGGTGTGGAACGCGGACGAGGCCGTTTCCAACACCGATAACGAGGTCACGAAGAAATACGGCGACCAGGGTTCCGCCGACGGCGAGCCGCTCGTCTTCTTCTGCAATGACGCGAAGGAAATCGTGTCATCGCGCACCCCGAGCGCGCGCGACGTGTTCCAGATGAAGGACGTAACGCGCGGCCCCTCGATGCACAACGAGCAGTTCGAAGGCCTGACCTGGCGTTCCGTCGCGCTGTTCGACCAGGTGAAGGTATGGCTTCTGGGTGCGTCCGACGTGGCGAGCGAGCTTTCGGTGCTCGCGACCCATGTGGGCTTCAAGGTGACGGTCGTGGACTACGACCCCGCCTACATCTCGGAGGAGCGCTTCCCCGACGCGGAGCGCATCGTGCTTCCGGGCGGCAACTTCGACGGGCTTTCCGCCTACAGCGCCGCCCCCGGCGACTACGTGTGCGTGCTCACGCGCGGCCACATGTTCGACCCCGACAGCTGCGTGTGGGCCGTGAAGCACGGCGTGCACTACGTCGGCATGATGGGGTGCAAGGGCAAGAACTCGACCGTGCACGATCTCGTCATCGAACGTGGCGCCACCGAAGCGCAATGGGAGTCCATCAAACGCCCCATCGGCCTGAAATTCGGTGCGAAGACGCCGGCGGAGCTCGCCATCGCCATCGTGGCGGAGCTCGTCGATGTACGATACAAGGAACGCTACAGCGAGGAAGCTCGCGCGAAGCACGAAGCGAGCCTTGGCCGATAGCGGCGGCATTGCAGCATAACCTTCCCAAGAGAGGAGCACATACATGGCAGATCCCAAGGTCAAGCGCGTTCTCATGTCGGTCACCGACAAGACGGGCGTCGCCGAGTTCGCCCGTGCGCTGCACGACGAGTTCGGCGCGGAGATCATCTCCACGGGCGGCACCGCGCGCGTGATCGCCGAGGCGGGCGTGCCCGTCACCCCGATCGACGAGGTGACCCACTTCCCCGAGATGATGGACGGTCGCGTGAAGACGCTGCACCCGATGGTGCACGGCGGCCTTCTGGCCAAGCGCGACAACCCCAAGCACATGGCCGAGGCCGAAGAGCACGGCATCAAGATGATCGACATGGTCGTCGTGAACCTCTACGCGTTCGAGAAGACGGTGGAATCGGGCGCCGATTTCGGCACCTGCATCGAGAACATCGACATCGGAGGCCCGTCGATGCTGCGCAGCGCGGCGAAGAACTTCGAGAGCGTGGCCGTGGTCACCGACCCCGAGTCCTATGACGACATCCTGGCCGAGATGCGCGAGAACGACGGCGCCACGAAGCGCGCGACCCGCGCCCGCCTGGCCCTGAACGTGTTCGAGACCACGAGCTCCTACGACGGCGCGATCGCCGACTGGCTGTTCGACGAGCTGGCCGAGGAAGACGTCGACGACACTGATTCCGAAGGCGACGAGTTCCCCGACTACTACGACCTCTACATGGTGAAGCAGCAGGATCTGCGCTACGGCGAGAACCCGCATCAGGAAGCTGCTTTCTACCGCCTGCCCGACTTCGAGAGCGAGCACAGCCTTGTGAACGCCGAGCAGCTGAACGGCAAGGAGCTGTCGTACAACAACATCCTCGACACCGACGCCTGCTGGACGCTCGTGCGCGAGTTCGACGAGCCGGCCGTGGTCATCTTGAAGCACCAGAACCCCTGCGGATCGGCAACCGCCGACACCGTGGTCGAGGCATTCGACAAGGCGTTCGCGTGCGACCCGAAGAGCGCCTACGGCGGGATCATCGCGGTGAACCGCGAGGTCACGAAGGACATGGTCGACCATATCAACGAGAACCACCTGTTCGTCGAGGTGCTCATTGCGCCTGCCTTTGCGCCCGAAGCGCTCGAGCTTCTGCAAAAGAAGAAGAACCTGCGCGTGCTGCGCACCGGCGGCGTCGACGCGCCTTCCGCGCTTGAGTTCCGCTCGGTCGACGGCGGCATCCTCGTGCAGGACGTCGATCGCGTCGACGAGGACCCGGCGACCTTCACCGTGCCGACCGACCGCAAGCCCACCGAGGCCGAGATGCACGAGCTTCTGTTCGCGTGGAAGGTGTGCAAGGGCGTGAAATCCAACGCCATCCTGGTGTCGCGCGACCATGCGGGCATCGGCATGGGGCCGGGCCAGCCCAATCGCGTCGACTCGGCGCTCATCGCCTGCAAGCGTGCGCATGAAACGTGCGAGCGCATGGGCGTTCCCGCCGAAGGCCTTGTGTGCGCGTCGGACGCGTTCTTCCCGTTCCGCGACAACGTCGACACGCTGGCCGAGTGGGGCGTGACCGCCATCATCCAGCCGGGCGGCTCCATCCGCGACGACGAGTCCATCCAGGCCGCCAACGAGCACGGCATCGCCATGGTCTTCACCGGCCACAGGCATTTCCGCCACTAGAGAAGGAGCGTCGCGAAACGCGCTTCCGCGTGCATGCCGAACATGCCGGTTCGGCAACGCCTTCCGAGAAAACATCGGCTCTGCGCCCCGCCGCTTTGACGGGGCGTTATACTATGCAGCGCGTTTTTTCGCAAACGAATCGTCGCGCCTTCAGGGCGCCTTTTAGATAGGAACCGGCTCAAACCGTGAAGTTCAGCATCCGAAACCTGCTCGTCGGGCTTGTGCTCGTCATCGTGCTCGCGGTGGTGTTCCTTCGCGGAGACCAGCTCGCCCAACTGGTCGAAACCATGAAGCAGGGGTCGACCTTGCCGCTCGTTTTCGCGGTGATGACGCAGCTGTGCAAGTACTTCTCGCAAAGCTTCGCTTACTCGTCGTGTTTCCGTGCGGTGGGGGAATACATGGCGCCGCGTTCCACGTTGCCGCTTGTGTTCGGCACGTTCTTCATGAACACGATCGCGCCCTCGCTCAACCTGGCGGGCACGACGCTCGTGGTCGACGACGCGCGTCGCCGCGGCATCTCTCCCGGCAAGGCGACGTCCGCCGCGCTCCTCATGCAGATCACCATCGATGGCGCGTTCTGCACCATCATGATCCTCGCGTTCCTCATCCTGCTGCTCACGGTGGGGCTCTCGCCGGTGTGGTTCCTTTTGGGCATGGTGGTGATGCTGCTCGTCGGCGGCATGATCAGCGTTCTCGTGCTTGGCCGCAAGCGCCCCGCGCTCATGCTGAAGATCCTGCACCCCATCGAGCGGCTGGTGAACCGCGTCCGCGGCCTGTTCAAGAAGCCGCCGCTCAAACCTTGGGTCGAAAACATCGCGACGACGTTCTCGGAGGCCGCGGGCCTTATCGGCCACAGCCCCAAGCCCACGCTCAAGGCCTACGGGTGCTCGCTCATCGCGTCCACTTGCGAGCTTTCGTGCTTCGCGCTCGTCGGCGTGGCGTTCGGCGTGACGAGCCCCGAGGCGCTCATCTGCGGCTACGTGGTCGCCACGCTGTTCGCCATGATCTCCATCACGCCGCAGGGCGTGGGCGTCGTCGAGGCCGCCGTGGTGGTCGCGTTCACGTCGTTCGGGGAAACCGCCGCCGCCGGCACGGCGATCGGCCTTGTGTACCGCGGCATCGTGTTCTGGATGCCGTTCCTCATCGGCGCCATCCTCATCCAGAAGACGAAGACCTTCCAGGGCGAAGGCAAGAAGGCCATCTCGGGCGACGAGAAGAACCGGCTCGAAGGCGCTGACAAGATGGCTCAGGAAATCGACGCGATGGTGCAGGCCGGCACGGGGGCGATCCCCCCGGTGGGCGAGCATGCCTCCGCCGCGCGGCGCGGCAATCGCGCGCCGTCGGGCGGGAAGGCCCCACGAGGGAAGTAGCGCTGGCCGATTGCGCCGGGGCATCGGCTGCTGCGTGTTCGCGCGCCTACGACGACGCCGCCGATCGCGCCGAGACGGCAGCCGTGCGCCTTCGGGTAGCGCGGCCGCTCCTGCGCAGATAGAGAGGTACCTATGGGATTGAACGAACTTCTGAAGATGGAATTCACCACGATAACGCCGACCTGCGTCGAGGCGCAGCTTCCCATCACCGACGATGTCCGCCAGATGCACGGCTTCGTGCACGGCGGCACGACGCTCGCGTTGCTGGAATCGGTGGCGAGCCAGGGTGCCGAGGCGTGCGCGGACGCCTCTCGCGAGCTTCCGTTCGGGCTGAACGTGAACGTGACGCACCATAAAAGCGGCGTCGACGGCATGCTGCACGGCGTGGCGACGCTCAACCGCGAAGAGAAGAGCTCGAAGGGGTATCGCAAGCAGTTTTGGGACGTTGCCGCCTACGACGATGCGGGCGATGTCGTGTCCGACGGGAGCGTGCTGTGCCTCATCGTCCCGAAAGACGCGGCGACGCCGAACCCGCATGTGAAGTAGGGCTGGATTCCAATCGGTCGAAGGGCTTCGTGCGAAGGATTGCGCGAAGCCCTTTTTCTTTCCCGGTGGCTTGCGCTCGCAGCGGGGCCTCTGTCGGGTGCTTCAACTATTCGCAAGCAGGCATAGCCGCAGGTCGCGAAGTGGTCAGTCTCGTACCTGAATTGTGTCCATAAAATGTAATCTTTGGTAAACATTCGTGAGCCATGGCAACATTGCACTTTGAGTTACCTTTAACAAACTTTCGAGAAAGGAAACGGGATGTACGAAAGGAACGCGGTGAAGCGCCAGCTGCAGAACGCGGGCGCTGCCGTATCGAAGGGAGCGGTCGCGGCGACGCTCGCGCTTTCCCTTACTCCGGCGCTCGCGCTTGCGCAAACGTCGGGCAACGACGAAGGGGCAGCCGGTCTCTCTGCTACCAACATCGAAACGGCTGCCCCGAACGCGAGTGCGGAAGAGGCTTCCGACTCTGCTTCCCAGTATAGCGCCTCCGAGGGCGTGGACGCCCTTGCCGCCGATGATTACACATACGGTTATGCCGCGCTGACGTGGGAAGAGTATTGGGCTGCCGAAGGCGTGTACCATGCGACGGACACCTCGTCTTCGTCGACGAAGGATTCTCACGGCGAATACGACAAGGGCGGCTTCGACGTGGTGACGCGTGCCACGGTGAACCACGGCCTGCATCGTGGAAGCTACCAGTGCACCGCCGTCATCAACGCGAAGGCCGACGACGGCACCGAGAAGCAGTTCTCCGTGTCGCACTGGTCCGACGACGGCAAGACGTTCTACACCACTGACGGCACCGCGGTTTCTTGGAACCGCGGCAAGGCGACGCTTGACGGCGTCACCTACACGCTTTCCGATTACGAGGTCGAGGGTTTGAAATACGTGCCGGTCAAGGTGAAGACCTCCGACCTCGACGCGTTCAAGGCGGCGTACCGCTTCACCGCCAACGGCGAAGATCTCGTCGGCGGCTACGGCGAGAAGAACCTCAAGGCCTACGACGTCGTGGCCGACGTCGACGCCGACACCAACGGGTTGAAAACCGCCACGAAGGCGGCCGACGGATCCTTCTCCTTCTCGAAGGCGCAGACGGGCACCGACTCGGGCATTTCCGGCCAGGCGCTCAAAAAGGCCGACGTCACGCCGAAGCTTCTGAAGAACGCCGAGGCCGCGGGCGAGGACGAAACGTCGACGGGCGCCTACGGCGAGTTCATGCGGGTCGACCTTACGGGGAACTACGGCGAGCTCGGTGCCGCCCTGCAGACGGCGACCTGGACCTACTACGGCAACGACGCCACGCGCACGAAGGCCGTCGCCACGTTCGGCACCAAGTTCGCGGCCGACAACTGGATGCACAAGGCGCTCGGCATTCAGCTGGGCCTGACGGATTCGGCTCGCTGCCAGATCCCGTCCGGATACGATGGGACGGGCTATTGGACGATCACGGTGCATGCCCTGGGCTTCGAGGACTACAGCTGGGACTTCCAGGCGACCTCCGACAACATCGCCGATCAATCGCCCGCGTCCGACGAGGTGAAGGCGAGCCTGCAGGCGCTGATCGACGAGGCGAAGGGCCTGAACCAGGCCGACTACACCGAAAAGAGCTGGGCGAACCTGAAGACCGAGCTCGATGAGTCCGAAACGCTGCTTTCCGCTTCCACGGTGTCCACCTCCGAGGCGAAGGGCCAGATCAAGCACATGCAGGGCGCGATCGACGACCTGGTGCGCTACTTCTCCGACATCAACGACGGCGACTGGTTCCAGCCGGCCGCGAACTTCACGGCGAAGAAGGGCCTTATCGGCGGCTATTCCGGCACGACGCTCTTCGGCGTGGGCGACGGCATGACCCGCGGCCAGCTTGCGACCATCCTGTGGCGCTACCAGTGCCCCGATGAGGCGAAGGCCTACACGGGAGAAGTGCAGGCGGCCACCACGAACGCAACGCCCATGGCCGACGTCGTCGACGGCACGTTCTACACGGCGGCGGCGAACTGGGCCTACGCGAACAACGTGATCTCCGGCTCGGTGAACGCCGACGGTTCGACGAGCTTCCTGCCGGAAAACGACCTTTCCTTCGAGCAGATGGTGCTCATCGTCGCGCGCCTGGCCGACCCGAACGGGTTCGAATCGAGCGACGTGTCGGTGCTCGACGGCTTCACCGACGGCTCCCAGGTGAGCCCGTGGGCGCGGGAAGGCATGGCGTGGGCCATCAGCAAGGGCCTCGTCGGCGGCTACACCAACGCCGACGGCACGAAGAGCCTCTGCCCTGGCGAGACCGTGAAGCGCGAACGTGGCGCCCAGGTGCTCTACAAGGCATTCGAGCAGGGGATTCTGAAATAACGGCAATGCACCGTCGCGGCTGCTTTCTTGCCTGCGGCGGCGAGAACGCGCAGCGGGGTGCTTCGGCGCCCCGCTGCGCCCTGCGTTTCGACGCGGGCAAGGAGACGAGATGCGAAGCGAGAACGAGAACGAGAAGATGAACGCAACCGACAAACCAACGGCGCCGAGCGGCGCGCGGGAAGGCGCCCCCGGCAATGAGGCAAGTTCGCAAGGAACCTCGCGTTTCGGCAAGGCGGGGAAAGCGGCCGGCGCGAGCTTTCTTCTCCCGTCGGTGGCGGTTGGCGTGACGATTGCGCTCACGGTGGGGAACTACCAGCCCTTCACGTTCGATGCGGCCTCGCTCGCGCAGCCCGAACGCGCCGACGCCGTCGAGCTCGAAACGGTCGAGGTCACGTCCGAAAAGGCGAGCGACGTTGCCGCCGAAGAGGCGGCCTCGGCGCCCGTGTACAGCAAGGCGGACTACGGCGTCGACACGTCGCACTTGAAAGACGGCGTGTACACCGGCTCCGGGCAGGGGTATCGCAGCACGATCACGGTTCGCGTGACGGTTTCGGGTGGCAGAATCGCCTCGGTCGAGGTCGTGTCGGAAGGCGACGACGAGCCGTACTTCTCGAACGCGCGCGGCGTGATCTCGTCGGTGGTGTCGAGCCAGTCGATGGAGGTCGACGCGGTGTCGGGCGCGACGTATTCCTCGCGCGGCATCCTGGTCGCCATCGCGAACGCGCTTTCCTCCGCGTCGGGCGGCGTCGTTTCCGCCGACGACGTGGTCGTGTCTCCCGCAGGGGAGGAAGGCGGCTCTTCTCAGGGCACTTTGCCCGCGCGGCCGGAGAACCCTTCCGGTGCCGATGAGCCTTCCGGCACCGACGACGTCGATTCCGACGAAAAGCCCGGCCATGGGTACGCGGACGGCACGTTCACCGGCAAGGGCTTCGGGTACAAGAGCACGATCGAGGTCGCGGTAACGGTGAAGGACGGCAAGATCGAAACGCTCGAAATCGTCTCGCAAGACGACGACGCGAAGTACTTCAGCAAGGCGACGGCGCTTTTGCCCGAGGTGATCGACAAGCAGACGACCAAGGTCGACACGGTCACGGGCGCGACGTTCTCCTCGATGGGCATCCTCGATGCCGTCGACGACGCGCTTGCGCAATCGGCCAAGGAAGCGGAAAAGCAGGCGCAGGCGTCTTCCGGCGCCGAGGAGGGCGACGGCGGCTCGGGGAAAGACGAGGCGCCCGACCAAGGCAAAACACCTGTTGACGCTGTTGTTTCCAGCAAGAAGGACGATGCGGCCGACATGTCCGATGCGGCCTCGTCTCCGGACGGTTCCCCGTCGGGCGCCGAGGAGCCTTCAAGCGCACAGGGCAAGGAGGACGATGCGGCTTTGCCCGCATCGGGCCCTTCCGAAAAGGCGGCCCTGCGTGGCTAGCCTGCTCGTTCGAAAACGGAACTTCATCGCCAAGGCCGCGAACGCCGTTCTGGTGACGTGTCTTGTCGCGGGGTTCAGCCTATGGATGGCCGACCGCAACGAAGCCGACGCCGTCGCGCGCCAGGAAATGCTCGCCGCCGAGCGTGCGGAAACCCTAGGACCCTATGTAAACGACGGCACGTTCACGGGCACCGCGCAGGGGTACGGCGGCCCTGTCACGGTCGAGGTCACGGTGGAAGGCGGCTATATCACGCAGGTCGAGGTTGTCGACGCGCCGGGCGAGGACGCGCCGTACCTTGCGCAGGCCATCGCGCTTACCGACCGCATCGTCGAGGAGCAGACGCCCAACGTCGACACGGTCACGGGCGCGACGTTCTCTTCCGCCGGCATCATCAACGGTTGCGTCGAAGCGCTCAAGGAAGGCGGGAACTAGCATGGCGAAACAATCTGCGCAAGCCCGTCGGCTCCGGGCGGGTCGCGGCGTTCGCTTGGCCGTGCAAGTCGCGTTCTTCCTGCTGTTCCCTGCCGCGTTCAGCGCTGCCGAAAACGGCGTGAAGGCCGTATTCACCCAGATCGGGCTTATGCAGCCGGTACCTTTCTCGGGGTTCGTCGCTTTTCTGGCGGTGCTTGCGGCCTATACCGTCGTCGCGGGCCGGTTCTTCTGCGGTTACGCATGCGCGTTCGGAACGCTCGGCGACGTGCTGTTCCTGTTGTTCGCTCCCGTGCGGAAAAAGCTTCACGTGCCCGCGCGCCCGTTCCCTCCACGCGTGCATCGCGCGCTCCAGGGGCTGAAGTACGTGATCCTTGCGGCTATCTGCGCGCTGTGCTTCGCCGGCGCGTGGGACGGCGTTTCCGATTGGAGCCCCTGGACGGCGTTCGCGTCCCTTCGCGCGGGGAACGTGGGCGGCGTGGCGGCTGCGGGCGGCGCGCTGCTCGCGCTCATCGCCGTGGGCATGCTGTTCGTCGAGCGGTTCTTCTGCCAGTTCCTCTGCCCGCTCGGTGCCCTGCTCTCGCTTTTGCCGGTGCTGCCGTTCTCGGCGTTCCGCCGCGACCGCACGTTGTGCCTTGCGAAATGCGACAAGTGCAAGCGCTCATGCCCGGTTGCCGTGCCTCCCGACCCTGACGAGTTCCTTTCGGGCGAGTGCATCGCGTGCGGGCGCTGCGCGGACGGCTGCCCTGCGGGCAACGTCGGGATTGTGCGCTCGCCGCGGTTCGTCCGCGGCACGGAAATCGTCGTCGCGTTGGTCAAGGCCGCCGTGCTCGCGGCGCTTTGCTGGGCGTTTCTTTAGGGGTTGCGATGTTGGAAAGGCAAGAACGCATAATCATCAACGCTCGCGACGGGGGTCACGCGGGGCGCGATGGCGCGCATGGCGCTTCCAACGGGGCTTTTGCCCGGCGCCTCGCCATGACACGCCGGGGATTCTGCATGCTTTCGCTCGCCGCGGCCGCGTCGCTTCTCGGGTGCTCCCGGGGAGAGTCGTCTCAGGGAGGCGACGCCTCGTCGTCCGAGGGCGGCAAAGACGCCGCGGCGGATGCGTCTGCGTCTGCGGCCGACCAGGTGCAGTCGCGCACGATCTTCGTCTTCGACACGGTGGTGCAGCTTTCGGCGCTCTGCTCGCCCGAGCTCATGCAAAAGCTCGTCGATCGGTGCAACTACTTCGAGGGCAAGCTTTCCCGTACCGTCGAGGGAAGCGACGTCTGGAACATCAACCACGCGGCGGGCTCTCCGGTCGAGGTGGCGCCCGAAACGGCCGAGGTCATCTCGGCGGCGCTTGAGTACGCGGCGGCCTCGGACGGGCTTTTTGACATCACCATCGGCGCCGTGTCGAGCCTTTGGGACTTCACGGAGGGCGTTAAGCCCGAAGATGGGGAAATCGCCGCCGCCCTTCCGCATGTGAACTGGAAAAACGTCTCGGTCGACGGGTGTGTGGTCACGCTTTCCGACCCCCTGGCCGCGCTCGATCTGGGCGGCATCGCCAAGGGCTACATCACCGACGACTTGGTGCGGATGCTCCGTGAGGGCGGGTGCAGCCAGGCCTCTCTTTCGCTCGGCGGCAACGTGTACGTCATGGGGAAGAGCTTCGACGGCGACGAGTGGAACGTCGGCGTTCAGGACCCTAATGGCGAAGCGAACGACGTCATCGCGAGCATTCCCGCCGAGGACGCCTCGCTCGTCACGAGCGGCCTCTACGAGCGCAGCTTCACGCAGGACGGCGTGCTCTACTACCACATCCTCGACCCGAAGACCGGCTACCCGGTACGGACCGACCTGGCGAGCGCGTCGATCAAGTCGGACCGATCGATCGACGGCGACGCGTATTCCACTATCCTGTTCCTCATGGGGCGCGACGCCGCGCTCGATCTGGTGAACGCCGACGGGCGCTTCGAGGCGGTGCTCGTCGACGGGGACGATGTGGCGACGGTATCTTCGGGATCGGCGTTCCAGCTGGTCAAGGCTTAAGAAGGGATGAGAAGATGACGGTGCGCGTGCAGCAATCGAAAAAGCCCGCAAGCTATCTCAACGTGATCTTGGCAGTGGGGATCGCCACCGTGGCGCTTGCCGCCGTTATCGCGACGAACGCGTTCGGTGCGGCCGCGGGCGCGCAGGGCGGCCTTGTCGCTCAGGTGACCGACGCCGACGGCAAGACCTACGAGCTGCCGCTTTCCGTCGATGCGACGCTTCGTGTGGATTCGAGCGAGGGCGTCAACGTGATCGAGGTGTCGAACGGGAGCGTTTCCGTGGTCGAGGCCGATTGCCCGAATCTCGATTGCGTGCATCAGGGGAAGGTTTCCCAGGCCGGCCAGCAGATTATCTGCCTGCCTCACAAACTGGTCGTTACCGTCGTCGACGCTTCGGCGGGCGAGGGGGCTTCGTCCGGCTACGACGTGATGGGGTCGTAGGGCCGTGGACCACGCGTCGGCCATGCGCCTGGCCCGCACGTCGCTTCTGGCCGCGTGCGCGCTCGTTTTAAGCTACCTCGAGACGATGATTCCCCTTCCCATCGCGTTGCCGGGCGTGAAGCTCGGGCTCGCCAACGTGGCGGTGATCGCGGCGCTCTATGCGAT
>CAKTSW010000015.1 GCA_934613165.1 uncultured Ellagibacter sp. | reverse complement strand
GGGGCGAACGTGTTCGCGCGCGGCTGACGCTGCTGCTGCGGCTGGCCTTGCGCGGCGGGTGCGGCGTTGAAGGGCTGGTCGTCGTCGTAGCCCCCGAAGTCGTCGTAGCCGTAACCGTCGTTGCCGTCGTAGCCGTAGCCCTCGTCGTACCCGTCATCGTAGGGTTGCTCTTCATAGGGCTGGTCGTAGCCGTACTCGTCGTAGGGGGCGGCGCTTTGCGGGGCCGGCTGCGCGTAGGGGTTTTGGCGGCCCTGCTGCTGGGGCGCCCGTCCGCCGCGTGCATAGCCCGCCTGGGCGGCCGGTGCGCCGGCGATGCCGTAGCGTTGCATCTCCTCGGCGCGCAGCTGGGCGATGAGCGGGGCTGCGACCGGTTCGGCGACCACGTCGAACTTGCCATGGCGAAGCCCCTCGTCGACGATGAAGCGCACGAGCGGCTGACCGTCCATGATGAGCCCCTCCTCGGCCGCCTTCGCGGAAAGGTAGGTCTCGGTTTCTCCCGCGAGCGTGGGGTAGTAGCCGAACAACCGCTCGTCGTCGTCGGCGTTCACGAGCACCGTGTAGAGCGTGGGCGCGTACTGCTTCCCTGCGCCGACCATCTTATTGCGACGCATCTGCTTCTCGGCCTTCTTGGCAATCTGCACGGGGGACAGCGGAGCGCCCGCCATCTTGTCGGCGGCTCCTTCGAACGTGTCTTCCATTTTGCCTTCGAACTTGGACAAGAAGCCCATCGCATCTCCTTTATGTATCCTATTCGGCGAAAAAGAGCCGATATGGTATTCCGTAATACTTCATCTTGCCACATTCGCGCAGGGGGAGTCGCACCCTTTACTTAATTGTCACTCAATTCGCGAAAACGCGATTTGCATGGGCGTTGCGGCATCGGGCGAATAACCTGCCGCGCCGGCGAGCCGTCTGCATGCGGGGAAGGGTTTTCGCCGCCTTCCCCCTTGCGGCCGTGCACGCGGGGGCGAAGTCCTTATAATGGGTCGGGCAATCGAGACGAAACCGCCTCCCAAGACGTTTCCGAAAGGCATCCTCATGACGCGCATCTACACGTATTCCCAGCCCATCGACGCCGACATCGTCGACGCGTTCTGCTCGCTGCAAAAGGGGTTCACCGACCAGTTCGTGTACTACGACAAGCAGCGCGCGTGCCGGTATCTGGGCCTTGGGCGCTGCATCGCGTTTTCGGGGATGGAAGGGGTCGAATACGAGCTCGAGGGGTCCGTTGCGCAGCCGCCGGTGTTCTTCTCGTTCAACCGCTTCGACGCCGAGAACCCCAAACCCACCGACGAACTGTTCGAGGCGTTCCCCCGCCTTCGCTTCATGCTGCCCGAGGTGGTGCTCATCGAGAACGAGCGCGGTCGTATGCTCCAGGTGAACAGCCTGTCGGCGGTGTACCCGGGGCGCATCGCCCGCTTCGCGCGCCAGGCGGCCTCGGCGCAGGCCCGCGTGCGGGAAGCTATCCCCTTCACCCTTGAAACCGATTCCCGCGAGGAATGGCGCCGCGAGGTTGGAAGCGCGCTTTCGGCGATCCGCGGCGGTCGGGTGGAAAAGGTGGTGCTGTCCCGCCGGCAGAGGCTTCGCGCGGCGCACCCGTTCTCGTCGAAGGACCTGCTCGTGAACTTGATCGACGGCTCGGCGCGCGGCACGGTCGTCATGTACCGCTACGCCGACGTGTTCTTCTGCGGCTGCACGCCGGAGCTTCTTGTGCGAAAGCGCGGGCAGCTTGTGGAGAGCATGTGCCTGGCGGGAACGTGCCCGGCGGGAAGCGACGCCGCCGAGGCGAAGCGGCTTGCGGAGGGGCTCATGGCCGACGGGAAGAACCGAGCCGAGCACGAGCACGTGGTCCATTTCATGCGCGAGGTCCTCGGGCGTATTTGCCACGACGTCGACATCCCGAAGGCGCCGCAGATCCTGCCGCTGCGCCACGTCCAGCATTTGCATACCCCGGTCAGCGCGAAGGTACTCGAAGGGGTCGAGCTGCCGGAAATCGTGGGCGACTTGCACCCGACGCCCGCCGTGGCGGGAACCCCCGTGGGCGAGGCGAAGATGCTCATCCGCCAGATCGAGGGCTACAACCGCGGGTTCTTCGCGGGCGCGTGCGGGTATATCGACGGCGATGGCGACGGTGCGTTTTCGGTGGGGCTGCGCACCGGCGTGTTCGATGGCGAGGGCGGCTGGGTGTACGCAGGCTGCGGTATCGTCGAGGGGAGCGTCGCCGACGACGAGTTCGACGAGATCGACATGAAGCTGAAGACCATTCTTTCCGCGTTCGGAGAGTGATGGGTGGTGGGGCTATTTATCGCCAAAATAGAATAGCCTACAGTTAGAATAGTCCGCTCAACCAAACTAGAGCGACTACCTGGGATTACGGGAACGTCGCTTTCTTTAACAGTCCTCATTTCGGTATATTCGCGGTTGCGTTATTTTCGCGCTTTCGCTACATTTCGCAGTAACGCCATCTCGAGGGAAAGGACGATGGGACCGATGGGGAAGCGTGCGCAACGTCGCGGTGCGGACCCGGCTTGCGAGCCGACGTGCTCTAAGACCCCCGAAGCGCGCGGTCGGCGCGCCATAAGCTCGCGCGCTCGCGACGATATCGTCATCGTGGCGCTCATCGCGATCGTCGTCGTGGCGACGGCGGTGTCGCTTCTGCTCGGCAAGTACCCGATCGAGCCCGCCGACGCCGTCTGCATGCTGCTTGGCCAGGTGTTTCCCATCGACCAGTTCTGGACGAACCAGCAGCAGACGCTCTTCTTCAACGTGCGCCTGCCCCGCATTCTGCTTGCGCTCATGGTCGGCTGCTGCTTGGCGGCGGCGGGCGCGGCATTCCAAGGGACCTTCCAAAACCCGCTCGTGTCGCCCGACATCCTGGGCGCCTCCCAAGGCGCCGCCCTCGGCGCGGCCGTCGCCATCCTCATGGGCGCGAGCGCGTTTGCGACGAGCGTCGCGGCATTCGTCGTCGCCATCGCGACCGTTTTTCTGGTCCTGCTCATATCGAGCCGCGCGAAGGGCAACCGCATCCTCGTGGTGGTGCTCGCCGGCGTCATGGTGAGCTCGCTTTTCCAGGCGGGCGTTTCGTTCACCAAGCTCATCGCCGACCCGACCGATCAGCTGCCCGCCATCACGTATTGGCTGATGGGAAGCCTTACGAGCGCCAAGATGTCGGACGTCGCGCTCGTGGCGCTTCCGATGGCCTTGGGGTGCGCGGTGCTCTTCGCCATGCGCTGGCGCATCAACATCCTCACGATGGGCGACGACGAGGCCGCCACGATGGGCGTGAACGCCCGGCGCATGCGCGTGGTCGTTCTTCTGGCGGCCACGCTCGTCACCGCCTCGAGCGTGGCGGTGACCGGCATGGTCGGCTGGGTGGGGCTCGTCATCCCGCATTTGTGCCGCATGCTCGTGGGCTGCGACTACCGCAAGCTCATGCCGGCGAGCATGCTCATGGGCGCCGGGTTCCTCCTCATCGTCGACGACATCGCGCGCCTTGTGGCAACCTCGGAAATCCCCATCGGCATCCTGACCGCATTCGTCGGCGCGCCGTTCTTCCTGTATCTCATCACGAGGGAGCGAAAGCTTTGAGCATCGACATCGAACACTTGAGCTTCTCGTACGGCGACCATGAGGTGCTACGCGACGTGAACGTGAGCATCCCCGACGGCGCGCTCGTGAACGTGCTCGGGCCGAACGGCGTGGGCAAGTCGACGCTGTTCCGCTGCATCCTTTGCTTGAGCAAGGGGTACGAGGGCTCGATCCGCGTGAACGGGAAGGACCTGCGCGAGCTTTCGGTGCGCGAGCGCGCGCGGGAGATTTCCTACATCCCCCAGACGCATGCGCCGGTGTACAACTACAAGGTGCGCGACGTGGTGCTCATGAGCACCGGGTCCGACGTGGGGATCTTCGGCACGCCGGGCCGCGCGCAAATGGAGCGCGCCGAGGCTGCTCTCGAGAGAATCGGCATCGGGCACTTGGCCGACCGCATGTACACGCACATCTCGGGCGGCGAGCAGCAGCTCGTGCTGATCGCCCGCGCCCTCGCGCAGAATGCCAAGACCATCGTCATGGACGAGCCCACAAGCGCGCTCGACTACGGCAACACGGTCCGCGTGCTGTCGTGCGTGAAGCAGCTCGCGCGCGAGGGGCTTTCCATTGTTCAGTCGACGCACCAGCCTGACCAGGCGTTTCTCTACGCCGACAAGACGCTCGTGATATACGACGGCACGGTCGAGGCGTACGGCGACCCGAAGGACGTGATCACGGCCGACCTCGTCGGACGCATCTACGGCGTGGACGTCGAGGTCAATTCCCTTTACGGCGACAAGGTGCGCGTATGCGTGCCTGTAAGCGAGATAGAGGATGAGTAGAAACCTTACAGAAGGAGGAAGAATGGGAAAGACGAAGGTGCGCGGGCGCATCGGTTTCGCCGTGGCCGCGGCCGCGGCGGCTTTTGTGCTCGCGTTCTCGCTCGCGGGGTGTTCAAGCGGGCAGAAGGAGTCGTCCGATCAGGGCGGCGATACGCAGGCCGCCCAGTCCGAGACGCGCACGTTCACGGATTCGCTCGGCCGCGAGGTGGAGCTCCCGGCGAGCATCGACCGCGTCGCGGCGTCGGGCCCGCTCGCGCAGAACGTGCTTCTGACGGTGGCTCCCGAAAAGCTGGTCGGCTTGGCCACCAAGATTTCCGACGACCAGGCGAAATATCTGGGCAACGAGTACTCGTCGCTTGACGTGTTCGGCCAGATCTACGGCGGCAAGGGCGACTTCAACAAGGAAGCCGTCGCGGCCGCCGACCCGCAGGTCATCATCGACGTGGGCGAGGCGAAGGACGGCATGAAGGACGACCTCGATGCGCTGCAGGAGCAGATCGGCATCCCGGTGGTTCACATCGCCTCCTCGCTCGATTCCTACGACGAGACCTACACCATGCTCGGCGAGCTTCTCGGCACCACCGAGCGCGCGAAGGAGCTGGCGGACTACTGCAAGAGCGCCTACGACGAGACTTCCTCGGTCATGGCGGGCATCCCCGAATCCGAGCGCGCGAACGTGCTGTACTGCGTGGGCGATTCCGGCTTGAACATCATCGCGAAGGGCGCTTACCAGGGCGGCGTGGTCGACATGTGCGCCAACAACATCGGCGT
Organism: uncultured Ellagibacter sp.; assembly: GCA_934613165.1. Taxonomy (GTDB): domain Bacteria; phylum Actinomycetota; class Coriobacteriia; order Coriobacteriales; family Eggerthellaceae; genus Ellagibacter. Next base: position 7,089 of record CAKTSW010000015.1, on the reverse strand, counting down.
CGTCGAGAAGGCGTCGGGCTCGGGCACGGGCAACGAGGTGAGCTTCGAGCAGATCGCCAACTGGAACCCGGACGTCATCCTGTTCGCCACCAACGGCAAGGACGCGGGCGACTTCTACGATTCCGCCGCGACCGATTCCACCTGGTCGTCGCTCACCGCGATTCAGAACGGCACGTACTATCAGGTTCCGAGCGAGCCGTACAACTGGCTGTCGAGCCCGCCGTCGGTGAACCAGGTGCTCGGCATGCAATGGCTGCCGCGCGTGCTGTATCCCGACAAGTTCACCACGAGCATCGCCGACGTCGTGAAGGATTACTACAAGACCTTCTACAACTACGATCTGACCGATGCCGAGGCGGCGGAACTCACCGCTCACGCCACGCCGGCCAAGTAAGGAAGCGAACGCGTCGCAAGGCTTTGCGCCTGCGGCGTTCCGCGGTGAAGCGGGAGGGCTCGGATGCGCGTTGCGTCCGGGCCTCGCTTTCGTTTCGGCGCCTTTATGAATCGAGCCCGAAGGCGCGGCGCACGGCGCGGCGCGCGGGCTCGTCGGGGCTTATGGCGACAGGCGCGCCCCAAGCGCCGGCGAATCGTTCTTTCGCCCGGTCGATGAGCGTTTCGCGCACCACGACCAGTGCGTGGGGGAATGCGGGCGCGGGCCCTGCGTCAAGGAGGGCGAGCGCGCTTGTGAGCCCCTGGTTGCGCATGAGCTCGAGCCGTCCAAGCTCATCGACGACAAGCAAGCCGCCGCCGCACGGCTTTTGCCGGGCGGCGGCGCTTGGCGCCGCCTTGCCGAGCGGGGTTTTCGCACCGGGAGCCGACTCGCCGCCCACGGCGTTCGAGAGGCTGTCGAAATGCGCGTTCACCTGCGCGATCGCTGCGTCGGATATCTCCCAGCCGAGTTTCATCCTGGCACTCTGGCTTGAGGGATCGAGCGTTCCTTCGGCCAGTGCGAGGTCGCGCCTCGTCGCGAAGGGGATGCGCTCGTTTTGCGGTAGGAGCACGTTCTCGATGCCGAGTTTCTCGAGCCCGTTTTCATCGCCGTTCTCGGACGGCACCCATATGCCCGGAGCGATGACGCCCGCGCACACGACTCCGTCGCGTGAAAGCTCGCGCGCAAGCTCGAGGAGCCATCGCGTCTTGCCTATCTGGATATCTCCTGTCAGTATGAAGAGCATGCTTCAGATTCTCGCTTTCGTTCGGGGACGCGGGCAGATTATACCGCTTCGAGGGTAAAAGACCGCGTGCCGCCGCGAGCTGCCTTGCGCGCGGGGCTTCCCGCCTGCCTTTACGTGCGGGCGGATTCCGTCGGCCTCCCCATCTCTGTGCGCAGGCGGACTTCGCGCGGCCGTTCGCTCCTGCGTGCCTCAAAGCTGGGCGATCTGGGTTTGTTGATTGCGTTTCCGCAGGTGGAAAGGTGTTTGCAATGGCAGAAGGGAAAGAAACGCGCCGCGCCGCGGCGCTTTCCGTGTCGGTGTTCTTCGACGAGCTTTCCTTGTGGGGGGTTCGCGAGGTGGTGGTGAGCCCCGGTTCGCGATCGACAGCGCTCGCCGTGTGCGCCTTCGAGCTTTCCCGGCGCGAACCCGATCGCCTTACGGTGTACGTCGACGTCGACGAGCGCAGCGCGGGGTTCTTCGCGCTGGGGCTTGCCAAGTCGTCGGGGCGCCCGGTGGCGCTTGTGTGCACGTCGGGTACGGCGCTCGCGAACTACTACCCGGCGGTGCTCGAGGCGGAAAGCTCGCGCGTGCCCCTGATCGTGCTTTCGGGCGACCGGCCGCCGCATCTGCAGGGGCTCGGCGCGCCGCAGACCTGCGACCAGGAAAAAGCGTACGGCGAGCACGTGCGCCGGTTCGTGCAGATGCCGCTTCCCGAGGAATCGCCGCGCGCCGTCGCGTTCTTCCGCCAGGCGGCGCGCGAGCTCGTCCTTTCCGCGCTTCCGGAAGGCGTGCGTGCCGATGCGCGCGCGGGCGTGCAGGTGGCGTCGCGCGGTTGCGACCAGTTGGCAGGGCCCGTGCAGGCGAACTTCCCGTTCGACGAGCCGCTTTTGCCTGACTTCTCGGTTCCGGGCGCGTATTCCGCGGGCCGCGGCGCCGCTTTCCCGGATGCTCCCGTGGTTGCGACGGTGGCTTCGCTTGCGCCGTCGGAGGTGGCGCGAATCGCGCGCGCGATCGCTTCGGGATGCGCACTGGTGCTCGCGGGCGAGGGAACCTGCGAAACCGCGCCCGAGGTGCGGGAGGTCGCGCTGTGGGCGGAACGCTTCGGCCTGCCCGTCCTCGCCGACCCGCTTTCGGGGCTGCGCTCGGTTTCTTCCGAGGCCGTCATCGACAACTACGACAACGTGTTCGGCCGCGACGATTGCCCCATGCCCGATGTCGTCGTGCGTTTCGGGCGCTATCCTGCGTCCAAGCGGTGCGTGCGTGCGCTCGGCACCGCGCGTCCGCTGGGAATCGTCGTCGACGCCGGTCGGACGCGCGACTTCAACTATGGGACCGACCTGTTCGTCGCGCTCTCGCCGCTCGGGTTCGTGCGTGCTCTCGCCTCGGCGGCGTCGACTGATCCGGACGCCTTCCGACCGAGCAAGGCGCAGCGGGACTTCCTGCGCGCCTGGACGGAGGCGAATGCCGCGGAGCGCGAGCGCATCGAGCGCGCTGACGACGCGTCGACATGGGAGCGTGCGTGCGGGCGGGAAGGGGTTGCCCCGGAGGGCGCTTTCGTGCGCGCGATCATGGAGCGCACCCCCGAAGGGTCGTGCGTGTTCTCGGCGAACTCCATGGCCGTCCGCGCGATCGACACCTTCTACACGAAGCGCGGCAAGAACGTCGCGGTGCTCTGCAACCGCGGCCTCAACGGCATCGACGGAACCGTCTCCACTGCGCTGGGCGCATCGCGGCACTTCGCGCAGACGACGTTTCTGACCGGGGATTTCACGCTTCAGCACGACATCGGCGCGTTGGCGCTCCAGCGCGAGCTTCTGCAGGTTGCGGCCGAGCGGGGCGAGGCCGCCCCGAGCATCGTCGTGGTGCTTCTGAACAACAACGGCGGCGGCGTTTTCGAGATGCTCCCGCAGGCGTCCGACGAGCCGTACTTCAAGCGTCTCTTCTCGGCTCCTCAGGACATCTGCTTCGAGTATGCGGCGCGCGCCTTCAACGTGCCGTACCGCGCGGCGTCGACGCCCGACGAGTTCGCCCAGGCCTACGGCGATTTCCTCGGCACTCCGGGCATCACGCTCATCGAGGTGAAGTTGCCGCTCGAAAACCTGAAGAGCCGCTATCGTTCCTACCAATAGCGGCGGGCGGGCGCGGGTTGGCGCCCTCGAACGCAGGGCGGCCGGGCTACTCGCCTGCGGCTTCCCGCACGGCGGCGATTTCAGCCGCGTAGCCGGCGAGGGTGTCGTTGGGCGTTTCCAGATAGAACGGCAGATCGCGCAGGTCGGGGTGCTGCGTCACGGCGAGCAGGGCCTGAAGCCCGATATGCCCTTCGCCAAGGCGCGCGTGGCGGTCCTTGTGCGCGCCGCAGGGGTTCAGACTGTCGTTCAGGTGAATCGCGCGAAGTCTATCGAGCCCGATGACCTGGTCGAACTCATCGAGCACGCCGTCGAGATCGCCGGCGATGTCGTAGCCTGCATCCCACACGTGGCACGTGTCGAGGCACACGCCCACATGCGAATCTATCTCGACGCGGTCGATGATGGCGGCGATCTCCTCGAACGTGCGCCCGACCTCGCTTCCCTTTCCCGCCATCGTTTCGAGAAGAAGCGTGGTCGTTTGTTCGGGGCGCAGCACCTCGTTCAGCGCCTCGGCGATCATCTCGATTCCGGTTTCCGTTCCTTGGCCGGTGTGGCTGCCGGGGTGCATGTTGTAGAGTTGACCAGGCGTTTCCTCCATGCGAACGAGGTCCTCGGCAAGCGTCTGACGTGCGAATTCGCGCGTGTCGGGATTCTTCGAGCAGGGGTTCAGCGTGTAGGGCGCATGCGCGAGGATGCGAGTGATGCCGTGCTCGGCGGCGTATTCGTGGAACGCCTCCATGTCTGCGGGGTCGATGGCCTTCGCCTTCCCGCCGCGCGGGTTGCGCGTGAAGAACTGGAACGTGTTGGCGTCGATCGATGTGGCCGACTTCGCCATGGCGAGAAATCCCTTCGCGACCGACAGGTGGCATCCGATGGTGAGCATGTGCGTCCTTTCTGCTGCTTCGTGGACATTTTAGCTCGATTTGCGAGTCGCGAAGATCCGTCTTGCTTGTAGAAAAGGGAGGAGCGGGAAAGCCTGCTTTCATAATCCCAGGTCAGGGCTTTCCGATGGTTCCAGCATCTACCGAGCTTGCAGATTCGAATTCGCAAATCGGGCTAAAATGTCCACGGCGCGGCAATTTTGCCGAAGATGGGGAACGATTAAGGGCGAAGGCGACGGAAGGGCGGTGGCATGCTAAGCGAAACGGGGCGTTTCGACTTCGAAGGTGCGCGTTTCGGTGTTCAAAGATCGAACCGGAGCGCTCGAAAAGCAGGTGAAGAAAAGACCGGCTCGCCGTTCGTCTTGCTGCACGGGTTCGCGCAGAGCGCGTGCTCGTGGAATCGCGTTGCGTCCGTTCTCGCCGATGGCGCGCACGCGAACGTCTACGCGTTCGATCTGATGGGTCACGGCGAAAGCGATCGTCCTGATTCCGGGCGCTTCTACGACATCGACTTCCAAGCCCGGGCGGTGCTCGCGTTCTGCGAGTTCGTCGCGCAAGCTGAAGGTGCGTCCCCGGTGCTCGTCGGCTACTCCATGGGCGGGCGCGTGGCGTTTTGCGCTGCGGAACGCGCTGTCGGTGCGGGCTCGGGCGACTGCGTAGGGGAACGCACCGGCGAAAGCGCGCAAGATGGGCTTGCCGGCGTGCCCTTTTGCGCCCTCGTGCTCGAGTCGGCGGGGCTGGGACCTGCGGATTCGACCGAGCGCGATGCGCTCGCGAGGCGCAACGCCGGGTGGGCGGTCCGCCTGCGCGAAGAAGGCGTCGCTCCGTTCATGGAATACTGGGAGTCGCTTCCCCTGTTCGAAAGCCAAAGATCGCTCGATGCCGCAACGCGCGCCGAAGTCTCGGCAGAGCGCCTCTCGAACGACGCCCGCGCGCTTGCCCGCACGTTCGAGCGCGCGGGCGCGCACGCGATGCCCCTTCGCCCCGAGGCGGTTCGCTCGCTTCGGAAGCTTGCCGGCGCGGGCGTGCCCGTGACCTACCTAGCGGGTGCCCTCGATGCGAAATACCGGGCGGTGGCGGAATCCCTCTCAAGCGAACTCGGCCGCGCCATCGACGTGCGCATCGTGCCGAACGCAGGCCACAACATCCATCTCGAACAACCGGAAGCGTTCTCGTCGGAGCTCCTTGACGTTTAGAGAAGCCGCCCCCGACTGCGTTCCGAAGCGGATGGTTCTCCTCTTTCCGCGCATAATCGGCTGCTCGGGTTCCGCAAACGCGCCGTCCGCGTTACCATGGGCTGAAATCCCTTCAACCCCATTGCGGAAAGGACGTCCATGAGCGACATCGAATGGCATGTTGCGAAGCAGTATCGCGAGATCATCTACGAAACCGCCGACGGCATCGCGAAGATCACCATCAACCGCCCCGAGCGCCGCAACGCGTTCACCCCGCTCACCGTGAACGAGATGTACGACGCGTTCACGGTCGCGCGCGATGACGCGCAGGTCGGCGTCATCATCCTTACGGGAGCCAACCATCATGGGCGCCACGAAGACGAGGCGTTCTGTTCGGGCGGCGACCAGAAGATCCGCGGCAACGGCGGCTACGTCGGCGAGGACAGCATCCCCCGCCTGAACGTGCTCGATTTGCAGCGGCTCATCCGCGTGGTGCCCAAGCCCGTCATCGCCATGGTGAACGGCTACGCCATCGGCGGCGGGCACGTGCTCCATCTTCTGTGCGACCTTTCCATCGCGGCCGAAACCGCGAAGTTCGGCCAGACCGGCCCCAAGGTGGGCAGCTTCGACGCCGGCTACGGCGCGGGCTACCTCGCCAACGTCGTGGGGCAGAAGAAGGCTCGCGAGATCTGGTACCTCTGCCGCCAGTACACGGCAGCCGAGGCGCTCGAGATGGGGCTCGTGAACAAGGTCGTGCCCTTCGACGACCTCGAGGCGGAATGCGTGTCGTGGGCGCGCGAGATGCTGCAGTTCTCGCCGACGGCGCTGCGCTTCATGAAGGCGAGCTTCAACGCCGCGACCGACGGGCTTGCGGGCATCCAGCAGCTCGCCGGCGACGCCACGCTTCTGTACTACACCACCGACGAGGCGAAGGAAGGCCGCGACGCGTTCAAGGAAAAGCGCGCCCCCGACTTCACCCAGTACCCGAAGTTCCCCTAAGGGCGCGTCGCCGGCTCGGTGAGAGCGGGCCGGCTTTTCCCGTACCATGGCATTTCCGAAGAGAACGGCGAGCGTTTCACCTGATGATCAGCGCTTTTGAAAGCACGGCAAAGGCAAACCCCAACGGGGCTTTCTTCACGTTCATCGAAAACGACGGGACCGAGCACCTGTTCACCTATCGGAGAACGCGGCTTCTTGCGGCTCAGATCGCGCGCCGGTTGCGCGGCAAAGGCGTGCATCGGGGCGACTGCGTGTCGGTCGATTTGCCGAACTGTCCCGAATTCGTGCTGCTCGTTCTGGCTGCCGGGTACGGCGGGTTCACACTCGTGGCTCTCAACAACCGTCTCACCGCGTCGGAGAAGCTCTCGCGCGTGTTCGATCTCGAGGCGCAGGGGCTTCGCGTAACCTGCCGCATCGACGAAGCCCGCGCCCGCGCGCTCGTCTCGCACGCCGTCGCCGCCTTGTCGGGTGAGGGCGCCCAGCCGCGGGGGCATCGTCCGATCATGGGGGCGAAGCAGGACGCCGAAGACGAGGCGACGCATTTCGCCGAGCACGAAGCGCATCTGTTCGACGACGAGGCCCGCGCGCTTATCATGTTCACGTCCGGCACCACGGGCAAGCCGAAGGCGGTCCCCCTTACCTGGCGCAAGCTCATGGCTGCCGCCGCCGCGTCGAACGGGTCGCTTTCCGTGCGTGGGAGCGGCATGTGGCAGGCCGTCTTGCCGCTGTACCACATCGGCGGGTTCGAGGT
>CAKTSW010000014.1 GCA_934613165.1 uncultured Ellagibacter sp. | reverse complement strand
GGGCACAAGGGCGTGTTCCGCTTCATGCTCACCTTCGGCAACGTCGGGTTCATCGGGTTTCCCGTGCTCACGGCCATCTTCGGGTCGAGCTCGCTCATCTACGGCTCGATCTTCAACCTGCCGTTCAACTTCCTCGTGTTCACGATGGGCGTCTGGTTCATCGCGCAGGACTCCGGCCGCGGCGCGAAGGTGAAGATGGGGCTTAAAACCTTCCTCACCCCGGCGAACGTGGCGTGCCTTGCCGCCATCGTGCTCACGCTCATGAACGTGCACAGCGTGCCCATCATCGGCGACGCGGCGGAAACGCTCGGCAGCTTCACCACCCCGGGCGCGCTGCTCATCATCGGCTCGTCGCTCGCGAACATGCCGGTGCCGAAGCTCGTCGGCGGTCCGCGTTTGTGGATCGCGTCGCTCGTCCGCCTCGTGATCTCGCCGCTGCTCGTGTGGGCGCTCTTCCGCATCATGCCCATCGACCCGACGCTCGTCGACATCATGGTGGTGCTGTGCGCCATGCCCGTCGCCACGAACGGCACGATGCTGTGCTACCAGTACGGCGGCGACTCGCGCACCATGGCGCAGGGCACCTTCGTGACCACGGTGTTCTCCATCGTGAGCATCCCCATCCTCGTGATGCTCATCGCCGCATAGGCGCGCAACCACGCAGACAGCAGGAGGGCCGGCTCATCTCGCCGGCCCTCCGTCTGTTACGGTCTGTTGCGCCTCGCTTGCCCCAGGTTCCGCTTCCCCGCTACCTCGACACAAGGTACACCCTGTCCTTCGGGATGCGGATCCACAGCTCGTCGCCTTCTTCGGGAAGGCCCCCCTCAGGCGGGTTGAGCTTGCTCACGCGCCAGAACAGGTGCTGATGCAGGTATTTCATCTCGTCGTCGGTGCGCTCGACGGTGGGAACGTCCGTCTCGTCTCGGTCGAGGAAGCCGAGCAGCATCATGCGCTCGAAACGCGCGTCGCTCGCACGATCGACGCGCACGCGGTAGCAGTTCTCCCCCGGGCCCGATGCCCGCTCCAAAAACGAGGCGCGCACGCCCAGACAGGAGACGTTGCGCTCGATCTTCTTCCCCGCCGCGCACACGATTCCCCATTTCGGGAGCCTCACGTGCCCATCGTCGACGTATTCCGCCTTCGTCGCGTTCTTGCATCCCGAAAGCTTGATGCCCGCCTGCGACTGCGGGTTGTTCACCAAATCGTCGCCCGTGCCGATTTCCATGATGTGGCCGGCTTCGACCACCGCGATACGGTCGCAGAAGCGCAGCGCCTCGTCGATGTCGTGGCTGACGTAGAGGATGGTGCCGTCGAAGGCGTCGAACAGGCTCACGAGGTTCTGCTCGAGCACGCTCTTCAGGTGCGCGTCGAGCGCGGAGAACGGCTCGTCGAGCATGAGGATGCCCGGTCGCGCGGCCAACATGCGCGCGAGCGCCACACGCTGCTGCTGCCCGCCGGAGAGCTGAGCCGGGTAGCGCTTGTCGAAACCCTCGAGACCGAAGCGCTTGAGCTCGGCGACCACGATCGCGTCGCGGTCGGCGGGGCTTACGTCCTTCCCGATACCCGCCGCCACGTTCTGCGCGACGGTGAGGTTGGGGAACAGCATGTAGTTCTGGAAGAGCAGCGCGGTCTTGCGCTGCTGAGGCGTGAGGTCGACCTTCGGCTTCTTACCGAGCGCGCGGTCGAAGAACACGGTGCCGTTCACCACGATCTTGCCCGAATCGGGCCGCTCGATGCCCGCGATGGAGCGCATGGTGAGGCTCTTGCCGCACCCCGACGCGCCGAGCAGGCCGAGCGTCTCCTGCCCCGCCGTGAAGGCGTTGTTCAGCTCGAACCCCTTGAACTTCTTGTGGATATCGACTTCAAGACTCATGGCCGTGTTGCTCCTTGCCCTATTTCTGCTCGCGCTTGCGGTACTTCGTGGTGTGGCTCGACCACAGGTTGATGAACACGATGACGATCAGGCTGAACACGATGATGACCGCGGTCCAGAACCAGGCGGTGGAATCGTTGCCGTTCATCCACTCGAAGTAGATGGCGATGGGGATGGTGCGCGTGATCCCAACGTAGTTGCCCGCCATGAACAGCGTCGCGCCGAATTCGCCCAGCGCGCGGGCGAACGCGAGCACGATGCCCGCGGCGATCGAGCTCCACGACAGCGGCAGCATCAGCTTGCGGAAGATCTTCAGGTTCGACCAGCCGAGCGTGCGCGCGGCGTCGAGCATGTTGCGGTCGAGGCTCTCGAAGGCGCCGAGGGCGTTTCGGTACATGAGCGGGAACGCCACCACGACCGCGGCGATGATACAGGCCACGGGGCTGAAGATGAGCGGGAAGCCGATGTTGATCCAGAACTGCCCGAACGCGGTGTTCGATCCGCACGCGTACAGAAGCACGAAGCCGCACACCGTCGGCGGCAGCACCATCGGGATGGTGAACACGGCGTCGAAGAAGCTCTTCGCACGCGACGAGAGGTTCAGACAGAAGTACGCCGCGAGCAGGCCCAGGATGACGATGAACACGATGGCGATGCCCGTGGTGCGAAGCGAAACCCAAAGCGGGCTCCAGTCGAGGTTCGCCAAGAACTCGCCCGCCGCCGCAAGCCCCGTCGGGGCCACGACGATGCTCACCGCGTCGGGGGACGCGAGCTTGCCGTAGTCGCAGAACGCCGGCTTCATGTACAGGGAGTTTTCCGAGTCGGTAAGATCGCTGCCGTCGACGCCGATGGTCGAAGCATAGACGTTGCCGTCGATCGCCTGGTCGAAGTTGAAGCACACGCCATCCTTCTCGAACGTCGTCTCCGTCGCGAAGTACCAGGTCGTGTACTTGGAAAGCTTGGCCGACCCCATCGCCTGCCCGTCGTCGAGCGCGATGAAGTACGCCTTTATGGCCGCCTGGTCGTCTGCGTTCTTCACGTCGAGGCCGAGCTTCGCGGCCTCCTTCTGCGGAACGTAGGCGACCACGTAGTCGTCGGCCGCGATGACCTGGACGAACTCGCCCTGTTCCTGCCCCACCAGATACGAGTACCCGTAGTAAGCGTCCGCAATCGTGCGGTTCGACCCCTTCTGGGCTCGCGAGAAATCGCTTATCGCAAAGCTTGCGCCGTCCTTCAGCGCCGCGCTTCCCTCGCGGGAAACCTCGATGCCGTCCGTGTCCGCATCGGCTTCGTTTGCCTGCGAGGCCGACGCACCTTCGGACGACGAGGCGTCCGCGCTCGCCTCCGCGGTGCTCGTCGTCTTCACGGCACGCGGGCTGTCGACATCCCCGAGCGCATCGTCGGCGAACGCCGCTGCGGGGAAAAGCCCGGCGATCATAACCAGCGACACGGCAAGACCTGCGATGAACCTTCTCGCTCGCATGAGCTCCCTCTCTGTTCGAACCCCTCTACAAGAAAAGGGGATGGGCGAAACATGTCGCCCATCCCCAGAATGCTTCTTCGCGATGAACCTTCCTGATGAAGATTATTCTACGCCAGCTCGAAGCCCCAGTCCTGCCAAATCTTCTGGGCCTTCTCGCTGTTGAGGCACCAATCGAGGAATTCCTGGGTAGCCTCGACGTTCTTGCAGTCCTTGGTGATGGCGCCCGGGTACACGATGTTCTTGTGCGTGTTCGCGGGAACGGTGCCGACAACCTCGACGCCGCCGAAGCGGTACACGTCGGAGGTGTACACGAACGCGATGTCGACGTCGCCGGACTGGGCATGCTTGCACACGTTGCCGACGGAGGTGTCGAGAACGACCTTGCCGTCCTTCACCATGTCGGTGTTGTAGGAACCGCCCTTGCCGGAGATGTCCTTGCCGGTCTTGCCCGCGTCGTCGCCAGCCGGGGCGTACACGCCGACGGTGGACAGGGACTGGGCAGCGTAGTTGCCGGCCGGAACGGAGTCGTCGCCGACGCAGATGGTGTACTTGCCGGCCGCGATGTCGTCAAGCGTGACGTCCTTCAAGTCGGAGCCTTCCTTGGAGACCATCACGAGGTCGTTCTTGAACATGTCGACGCGCGTGGACTCATCGACGTAGCCCTTGGAGACGGCGGTGTCCATCGAGCCCTTGGAAGCGGAGATGAGCAGGTCGGCGTAGGAACCCGCGCCGAGCATCTCGTTGAGCTCGCCCGAAGACTTGTACTGCGTGTCGGCGAAGGTCACGTTGCTGTGGCCGTCCTCGATGTAGGCGGCCTGGATGTCTTCCATGGCCTTGGAAAGCGAGTTGGCGGCGAAGATCTGCAGCTCGACCGGTTCGGCGGTCTGCTCCGTCTTCGCGGAATCATCGCTCTTCTGCTCGGTGCTGTTGCTCGAGCAGCCGAACATCGCGAACGCTCCAACGAGCGACAGCGCGAGAACGGCAGACAGAGCAAGACGTACCTGCTTCTTCATGTGTCCTCCCATGATAACTGACCTGTGCAAAGGCTCGTCGGAGCGCTTTGCGGCATACCCCCTCGCATGCACGCCTATTCGCGCGCGCAAACAATCCCTTTTCGAGATATGCTGCTGATAAGGTTATATATTATTCAGTATATAGTCAAGGAAAATTGTTATCGTTCCTATATATCTTGAGATGCGGATAAGAATATGATGGACGATTCCCCTGTTCAGAAGCAAGAAAAGCGTTAGCCCTCGAACCCGACGAGCACGCCGCCCGGCTCGCAATAGTACGAGCAAAGGGCGCCGTTCTTGCCGATCGCAAGGTCGCAGTCGGGCCATTCGGCGCGGATGAGCTCGGCGAGCCGCGCCGCGGCTGCAGGGTTTTCGGTATGGCGGATGCGCACGCGCCCGCCCGCGAAACCCGCGTCGCGCATGTTCGAGAGCACCTGCTTGATCGCATGCTTCTCGCCGCGGACCTTGTTCATGAGCTCGAGCTCGCCTTCGGGCGACGCCTCGCCCACGATGCGGATGCCCAAAACGCCCGCCGCCTTCGCGACGAGGGGTTTCACGCGCCCGTTGCGCACGAAGTTCTCGAGCTTCTCGAGCGAGAACATGAGGTGCGTGCGCCGCGCATACGACCGCAGCTCGTGAACGGCGTCGTCGAACGGGGCGTCGCTTGCCGCGAGCTCGCAGGCGCGTATCGCGAGAAGCTCGAGCTCAGGGCCGGTCGTCAGCGAATCGAGCACGAACACCTGCGCCTCGGGACGGTCGAACAGGTAGTGCTTCGCCGCCGCCTGAGCCGCGTTGAACCCGCCCGAAATCTTGCTCGTAAGCGCAAGCGCGAACACCTCGTCGGCTCCTTCGAAGGCCGCGCGCCATTCGGCGATGTTCGGGCACGACGTGCTCGTCGGTCCCGAGCACGCGTCGAGCTGCCGGAACATCCGTGAGAGGTCGAGCGCGGAATCGTCGACGAATTCATGCCCGTCGACCAGCACCTTCATCGGCACCGACACGATGCCGCCATTCTCGCCCGCAAGATTCGCCGAAGAGTCGACGACGACCACACGTTTCACGTTCCCTTGTCTCCGCTCCGCAGGCATCGCCCGAAGGCGCCCCGCCTATCCGCAGTTGCCGGCGCGCGATGCGCCCTCGCGCGGCACGCCGGCAATCGAAATCCTTATACTAGTGTCAGTAAATGTATGCGCCCAGGCGCTCGCAAACAATGACAACGCATTACAGACCGCACGATATCTATACAAGCCGGCGAAAGTGTAAGGAAATGGACAAACGAATCGTGAAGACGAAGCGCGCGATCAAGCACGCCCTCATCGCGCTTCTGAAAACGACGCCCTTCGAGAAAATCACCGTCACCGAGATCTGCCGCACCGCCGAGGTGAGCCGGATCACCTTCTACACCTACTACGAGGACAAGTACGCGCTCGTCGACGAGGTGTTCGCCGACGACATGGCCGCCGCCGAGGGAACCTACCGCGCGCTCCAGCGGGAGAACAACCCCGTGAAAATCCCCGTCAAGAGCTATCGGAACCTTCTGACCTGCATCTTCAGCGTCTTCGAGAAAGAAGACGGCATCTTCATACACTGCCTTCCGAAGAAGAACCCCTACCTGCACTCGGTCTGCTTCAACCATGTGACGCGCGTGGTCGAGGACTACGTGCGCAACCACCAGAACGCGCTGCACCCCAAGCACCCCTCGTCGCTCACCGCGGCGCTCGTGTGCAACGGGCTGTTCGGTCTGGTGAACGAATGCGGGGCGCAGGGCATGTCGCTCGCCGAGACCAAGGCGTGCGCGTTCGACGTGTTCGACGATCTGCTCGCGTCCCCGCTGTTCGTCTCGCAGGCGCTTATCGGTTAGGAAGCGAATCAGCTTACGCGCCCGCATTCCACGGTGAAGGCCGCATCGGCGATGCGCGCGGTCGACGCCCGGTGGCTTACGAGCACGATGGTCTTGCCCGCGCGGGACGCCTGAAGCGCGCGCAGGACCGCGGCCTCGTTCAAGCTGTCGAGGTTGCTCGTCGGCTCGTCGAGCAGCATGAACGGGGCGTCGTGCAGAAACACCCGCGCGAGCCCGATGCGCTGGCGCTCGCCGCCCGAAAGCGTCTCGCCCAGCTCGCCCACGGGCGTGGAAAGCCCCTTCGGCAGGCGCTCGATCAAGTCGTCGATGGATGCCTTCCGGCACGCCTCCATCACCTCCGCGTCGCTCGCAGACGGGCGCCCGAGGCGAATGTTGTCGCCGATCGTACCGGTGAACAGGTGCGTCTCCTGGGTCATGTAGCCCTCGACGTCGCGTAGGCTCGCCGTGTTCACGCGACGGATGTCGGCGCCCGAAATCGCGATCTCGCCGCTCGTCGCGTCCCAGAACCGCATGAGCAGCTTGCACAGCGTCGACTTCCCCGACCCGCTTTTCCCGGCGATCTGCACGATCTGCCCCGGCGCGACGGCAAGGCTCACGTCGCGCAGCACCGTCTCGTCGCCGTAGGAGAACGTGACGTCGCGCGCCTCGGCCCCGGAAAACCCTTCGCGCGAAAGGTCGCGCCCGTCTTCGACCTCGGGCGTCGCGGGAGCCTCGTCCAAAAGGTCGAGCACGCGCGCGCCCGAGGCGAACGTCTGCTGCAAGGTCGAGCCCAGGTTCGCGACCGCGATGACGGGCCCGAACGACGACATGAGGGCAGCCGTGGCCACGATCGCCGCGCCGAAGTCGATGGCGCCGCTTTCGTGCAGCGCGCACGCGGAAAGGAGCATCGCCGCATCGAACGCGAGCACGAGCGCGTTCGTCAGCGCCATGAACAGCGAGGTCTTGCGCTTCATGGCGTCCTCGATGCCGGCGAGCGCCTCCATGCGTTCCCCAAGCTCGGCCGACCGTTCGGCGGCGCGACCGAACTGCAGCGTCTCGCGCAGGCCGCGCAGGCTGTCGAGCACGAACGTGTTCATGTCGCCGATCGCGTCGCGGAAGCGGCGCCCGCTGCGGCCCTGCGCGCGGGAGGCCGCAAGGGGAACCGCCACCCCGATGACGAGATACGCCGCAGCGGCGAGCGCCGCGAGGAGCGGTGAGGACACGCACCCGATGAAAACGACCATGCCCACCGACACGATGGTCGCGATCACGATCGGCGAGATGGTGTGCGCGTAGAACACTTCCAGAAGCTCGATGTCGGAAGTGACGAGCGACACGAGGTTGCCCTTGTCGCGCCCTTCGAGCTTCGCCGGCGCCAAGCGGCGCAGCGCGCCGAACACCTTGTCACGCACGAGCGCGAGCAGTTTGAAGGCGATGTAGTGGTTGCAGATCTGCTCGCCGTAGCGAAGCGGCCCGCGCAGCACGCCGCATGCGGCGATGAGCGCGACCGCCGCGAAGGGAAGGCCCGCGCCCGCCTCGATGCCGGAAAGCGCCGACGCGCCCGCGACGGTGAGGAAGATCGCCGCGGCGAAGCCCGCGACGCCGAGCACGACGGCAAGCGCCATCACGGGAGCAAGCGGGCGCACGAGCCCGACCAAGCGCGCCATCACCGAGAAGTGGGAACGGGGACGCTGATTGGGTTTCGGCACGGAGGGCTCGTCGGCGACGGCCGGGTGCGCGCCCCGCGCCGTGTCCTCGGAGGCCGTGGGCACCGTGCGGGGCGCCTGCTCGTCCGCGCCCCCGCGGCCGGGCTCTTCCTTCCCGCTTGCTGCGTACGCCTCGAGTTCCTCCTGCTGGCGCCAAAGCCTCTCGTATGCGCCCGTCATCGCGAGCAGCTCCTCGTGCGTGCCGCGCTCGACCACTTCCCCGTTCGAGAAGGCGTAGATGCAGTCGGCGTCCCGAACGGCCGACAGGCGATGCGAGATCATGATGACGGTCTTCTTGCGCGCGAGCTCGTGGATGACGGCGAGTATCGACTCCTCGCTTTCCGCGTCGATGTTCGAAGTCGCCTCGTCGAACAGGTAGATCGGCGTGTCGTGCAGAAGGGCGCGCGCAAGCGCAAGGCGTTGCCGCTGCCCGCCGGACAAGTTGCTCGCCTGCTCGGAGATAGGCGCGTCGAGCCCTCCCGCCTCGCGCACGAAGCCGCCGAGCGCGCAGCGGTCGAGCACGCGCAGAAGCTCCTCGTCGGTCGCGTCCGGGCGTGCCATAAGAAGATTGCTTCTCACCGTTCCCTTGAACAGGTAGCTCGAGAACGGCACCGTCGTCATCGTTTCCATGAGAGACGCGCGCGAGATGTCGGCGACGTCGATGCCGCCGATGCGCACCTTGCCCGAAAAGCCCGCATTGCGCCCGGAAAGCACGCCGGCGAGCGTCGACTTGCCCGACCCGCTTTCGCCCACGATGCCCACGAACGACCCTGCGGGCACGTCGAGGTCAACATGGCGAAGCGCGGCACGCTCGCCGTCGTAGGAATAGCCGACGTCGCGGCATTCGATTCCCGCACAGGCGGGGTCGACCGTCGCCGTGCCCGCCTGGGGCACGGGCACCGACAGAAGCTCGAACATCTTGTTGGCCGCCGCCATGCCGTTCATCGCCGTGTGGAAGAACGACCCGAGCGTGCGCATGGGAAGGAAGAAGTCGGCGGCGAGGAAGACGATCGCGAACGCGGCCGCGAAGGGCACCGCACCCGCGGCGTACTGCGAAAGCACGACGATGATGCCGATCGCCGCGCCGCCGAACGCGAACAGATCCATGATCGTGATGGAATTCAGCTGCATGCGCAGAAGGCACATCGTCGCCTGGCGGAAGCTTTCGGCCTCACGGTTCATCTCTTCATGGCGCGCCTCGTCGGCCCGGTAGATCTTGAGCGTCGTCAGGCCCTGGAGATTTTCCAAAAACGCCGCGCCCAGATCGGTGTAGGACCCCCAGTACTTCCCGACCACCTTGCGCGCGATCTTCTGGATCGCGACGATGGACGCGGGGATGAGCGGCACGCACACCAGCAGCACGACCGCGGCGGAAAGGCAAAGCGGCGCCGTACAGACGAACAGGGTGAGCGGAGCCGCGATCGCATAGAAGAACTGGGGAAGATAGGACCCGAAGTAGCTTTCGAGCTGCTCGGTCCCCTCGACGCTCACCTGCACCGCCTCGCTCGTGGCGATGTGCTCGGTGTAGGCGGGACCGAGCGCCACGAGCTTGTCGTAGACGGTTTGGCGGATCGTGCGCTTCGCCTCCGCAGCCGCTCGGCGCGATTCCCGCTGCGCGGCGCGCGAGCACGCGAAGCGCACGACGATCGCGGCAAGCGCAACCGCCGCCACGCCCCACCCGGAGGAAACGAACGCGAGCGCCCCCGAAAGCGCGGACGACGCGCTTGCGAGATCCCCGGAGACGACCGGGCGTCCTTCGAGCACGCCCTGCAAGAACAGCCCGATCGAGACCATGAGCACGACGTTCGCCACGAGGGCGAGCCACTGGAACGCCACGTTCGCCGCGATATGCTTGCGTGCCGAAGACACCATAGCCAAAAGCCGTTTATCGAACATCGAGCCGACCTCGTTTCCCGCACCGTAGCGTGCGCCGCCTAACATGAACGTTGTTCAGGTTAGCTCACAGGCCCGCCGCTTGTCAACCAAGAGAAACTTTTTCGCACAGACATTCTCCCGCAACGCCGGACGCGCCTGAAACAGGCCCGAAAAAAGCCGGGGCGGGAAGGCCGATCGAGCCTTCCCGCCCCGCGGTAAGTTGCGTCTGAACCAGTGCTGCCAGCGCGCGAGGTTAGTCCTCGTCGCCCGCCACGTTGATGAGGATCTTGAACCTGTCGGAGGCATGCTCGTAGCCGGCGTCTTCGGCGACGTGGCGCATCGATGCGTTGCGCGTTTCCACGTAGATGGCGTCCACCCCGACCTGCAGGGCGATAAGCGGCCACGCGCGCAGCATCTTGCCCATGAGCCCGCGCCCGCGGTAGGCCGGGTTCGTGTAGCACGCGATCACCGTCGCCGTGCGCTGCACGCCCGAGACGCCGCCGAACGTCGGCAGGCGGTCGAACACCTCAAGCCCCGACATGGACGCGATCTCGCCGTTGCACTCGAACAGAAGGACGAACATGCGCTTGTTGAGGTTGCGCCACAGGTGCGCTTCCGTTTCGGCGCGGAAGTGCGAAAGCTCGTCGGAAGCGGGGCTCACGCCCCAGTACTCGAGCGACTGAGCGGTGCGGATGTCGCAAATCGCCGGGATATCGTCGTGCGTCGCCAGACGCAGCGTCATGCCCGTGTCGGTCGAGATGTGCCCGTCGACGAACGTGAGGTCGTCGCGGTCGCGGACGTAGAGCGCGGCCTTTTCTTCCAGCCGCCTCACAATGTCGTCGTATTTCACTCGCTCGGCTTCCTGCTTATGGAGAACGTCAGCGGACACTGCGGGCGTTTTGGAGAAAGCGGACATGCATCATCCTTCCGTAGGGCGATCCGACAAGATGCGCGGCCAAGGCGCAAGCCTCGCCGCATGCAAGACAAGAAGCGCCCGGCCGCACGTGCCGGGGCGCTTCTTCGAAAACCAAAGCTTAAGCTATTTCACGGTGAGCACGGGAATCTCGGTTGCGCGAAGCACGCCGAAGCTCACGCTGCCGAGCATGCCGCGGATGGCGCCGAGGCCGCGGCGGCCCATCACGATGAGGTCGCAGCCGTTCTTCTCCGCGTAGCGCGCGAGCGCCTCGGCGGGGGCGGTGCCGGCGATGACGTCGACGGTCGCCTTGTCGCCCAGCTCGGACAGCGTATCGCCGAGGTGCTCGACGACCTTTTCCTTCGCCTGGTCGAGCGCGGCCTTCACCACGCCTTCGTACTGCGCGTAGTCGAGCATGCCGAACGGCACGCCGTCGAGCGAGCCGGCGTCCCCGATCTGATCAGTGCCCATGACACCGGAGGGGACCACATGGACGACGGCGATGGAAGCCTCGCCTGCCGCCAGGCCCTTCGCGTACTCGAGCGCATGTTTCGCATGCTCGGAACCATCGTAGGGAACCATGATCTTGCTGTACATCATGAGAAGCTCCTTTCAGCCGCTGTCCGCGTCGTGCGTGCCATGCGCGCGATCCTTTACCGACATTATACGCCCGAAGACGCATTGCCTCGGCTAAACCTTAGGCGACGACTTCGGCGATGACCTCGACCTCGACGAGCGCGCCCTTGGGAAGCTTTTCCACGGCGACCGCCGAACGGGCCGGGCGGACGTCGCCGAAGGACTTCGCGTATTCCGCGTTGAACGCCGCGAAGTCGTCCATGTCGTCAAGGAAGCAGGTCGTCTTGACGACATGGTCGAAATCGGTGCCGGCGCACGCGAGCAGCGCTCCGACGTTCTTCATGACCTGGGCGGTCTGCTCCTCGATCGTGGTGCCGACAAGCTCGCCCGTCGCCGGGTCGAGCGCGATCTGGCCGCTCGCGAACAGAAGCCCGCCTACGATGTTGCCCTGCGAATACGGGCCGATCGCCGCGGGAGCGCTCGGGGTGGAGATGGTCTTCATAATGTGCCTTCTTTCTTGAGGTTCGGCATATTATCGAAATGCCGGAGCCATTGCAGTGCAGCGACGATTATAGTGATGAGCGCTTGAAAATCATATAAGGGAACAAGGAAACACCATGGCAGACCAACCCAGGCAGATGCTCACGCTCGAGGCGTTCGAGGAAGCATCCCATAAAGTGAAGGAAGTCACGCAGGAGACGAAGCTCATCGAAAGCCCGTATTTCAGCGACATCTCCCATAACCGCGTGTTCTTCAAGCCCGAGAACATGCAGCGCACCGGCGCCTACAAGGTGCGCGGCGCCTACTACAAGATCAGCACGCTCACCGACGAAGAACGCGAGCGCGGCCTCATCACCGCATCCGCCGGCAACCACGCCCAGGGCGTCGCCTACGCTGCCCGCCGCTACGGCGTTCCCGCGACCATCGTCATGCCGGCAACCACGCCGTTCATCAAGGTCGAGCGCACGAAGGCCCTCGGGGCGGAGGTCGTGCTCGCCGGAGACGTCTACGACGAGGCCTATGCCCGCGCGCTCGAGCTGGCGGAAGAGCGCGGCCTCACCTTCGTGCACCCCTTCAACGACTTGGGCGTCGCCACGGGCCAGGGCACGATCGCCATGGAGATCGTGCAGGAGCTCCCGCTCGTCGACTGCATCCTCGTGCCCATCGGAGGCGGCGGGCTCGCCACCGGCGTATCGACGCTCGCGAAGCTTCTGAACCCGCACATCAAGGTCATCGGCGTCGA
>CAKTSW010000013.1 GCA_934613165.1 uncultured Ellagibacter sp. | reverse complement strand
CTGCGGCCGTCATCGGCGTGCCGGTCGGGTTCGTGAACGTGGTCGAGGCGAAAGAGGAGCTGCTTTCCCGCGACGTGCCCTCGATCGTGGCGCGCGGCCGCAAGGGCGGATCGACCGTGGCCGCGGCCATCATGAACGCGCTGTTGTACCAGATCACGCGCCCGGGCGGCCCTAAATGACGGGTGTCTCGGCTCCTGCTTTGCGCCTGTTCGCGGGAACCACTGAGGGGCGCCTTCTGTGCGAATGGCTGGCTTCCCGCGGCATGAGGGCGCGCGCGTACGCGGCGACCGAATACGGCGGCGAGCTCATCGACGACTTGCCGGGGGTCGAGGTCCGCACGGGGCGTCTTGACGAGCGGGAAATGGAGGCGGAGCTTTCGGGCGCTGCCATTGTCGTCGACGCGACGCACCCCTTCGCCTCGCTCGCCAGCAGGAACATCCGTGCCGCCGCAGAGGCGACGGGCGCACGCTACGTGCGCGTGTGCCGCGAGGTGGAGGTCGCACCCGACGACGTCATCGTCGTGAGGTCGGTCGCCGAGGCGGCGTGCGTGCTCGCCCAGGCGCCCGGCCGGGCGCTTCTCACCACGGGGAGCAAGGAGCTTGCCCCCTACACGCGCGTCGACGGCTTCGAGGAACGTTTTTTCGTACGCGTCCTGCCGACGGCGGACGCCATAGGCAAGTGCGCGGCCGCAGGGTTCCCCACTTCGCACATCGTCGGCATGCAGGGCCCCTTCACCCGCGAGCTCAACGCGGCGATGTTGCGCCAGGTGGGGGCGTCGTGGCTCGTCACCAAGGATTCGGGCAGCGTCGGCGGCACGGGCGAGAAGATCGCCGCCGCGCGCGACGTGGGCGCCCGCTGCATCCTCATTGCGCGCCCGGGCGAACCGGGCCGCGCTTTCACGCTCGCCGAGGTTGAAGAGTTCCTTGCAAGCCAGCAACAACCTCGGCGAATTTAGAATCGACCGGCCTTGAAAAGGCATTCTGTGGCACAATATCCAGGATATGAGCGAAAGAGCAAAGCTTTCGTAAAGCAAGCGCATTCTCGATCGCCAAGGGGGCTATCATGACCGCACAGGCTGGAAACGACCGCTCCGCGTCGGACCTAGGAGGCACCGCGACGAAGCCGCTCGCGGCCTGCGACGACCGCGCCTGCGTCGACGATAAGGATGATTGCCTCGTCGACGAGCTCTCGCAGCTCGGAACGTACCTGAAAGAAGGGCGCCAGCTCGCGCTTGATTTGGCGGCCGGTAGGCTCGGTGCGCTCGACGAGGGCATGTTCGCCGACGACAACCCGCTCATCCCGCCCCTCGAGGAAATCCAATCGAACCTCGCCCGCGCGCTTTCCATCGTGAAGGCGATGTCGACGAGAAGCTCCGACGTGTACGTGGGAAGCACGAACGGCTACACCGAGGCTCTCGAAGAAGCGCTCTCTCAGCTCGATCCGAGCGACCGCGCCGCGGTTTCGCGCCGCACCACCGACCCGCTGACCGGCGTGGGGAACTGGATCGCCTACGACGAGACCGTCGAGGCGCTGTGGGCGGCGGGCAAGCCGTTCACCGCAAGCTACATCGACCTGGACAACCTGAAGCAGTGCAACGACCTGTTCGGCTACGTCGACGGTGACCGTTACATCGCGAGCACCTGCCAAAGGCTTCGCCGCATGCTCTCTCCCGGCGAGAGCCTCTTCCGCATCGGCGGCGACGGGTTCGTCGTCCTGTCGACGAGCTCAAGCGAGAAAAAGCTCGCCGACAGGCTCGAGCAGTGCCGCACCGACCTCATCGTCGAGTCGTCGCGCGTCGGGTCGCGGGCCGTGTTCTCGTTCAGCTACGGCTGCCTTCACGTCGACCCGGCGGCGGGGTCGACCCGCCACGAGGTGTCGCGCGAGATCGACCGCGCGCTCACCTGCTACAAGATCGCGAACAAGCCGAGCGACGTGCGCAACACGTTCTCCACGCGCGACGGGCTCCCCGAAAACGGCTTCATCGACCGCCTGTTCGGCGCGCTTTCCCGCGCCTACAAGGGAAGCTACCTCTTCATCCGCAACATCGACACGGGCGAGACGCGCTTCTCCGCGAACGCGCAGGTTGCCTTCGGGCTCGAAAACGACCGCATCGCCGCGCCGATCGACGCGCTTCTCGGAAGCGTCCATCCCGACGAGCGCGACGAGCTCGCTTCCGCCTTGAAGGAGCTGGAAGAGGGCTTCCGCACCGACTTCGTCGACACCTTCCGCGCCCGCGACCGGTTCGGTGCCTACATGGTTCGGAACGTGAAGATCGTGCGCCTCGACGGTTCGGGCGACAACGCGCCGATGCTCATCGGCTCGATGGAAAACGTCGAGCGCACGCTCGGCCCCGACGCCGTCACCGGGCTTGAGGGCAACGAGGCGCTCCGCCGCTTCATCGACGGGATGCGCGCCGCGGGCACATCCGCCGGGTTCGCGATGGTGAAGCTGTCTCGGCTCGCCGAGATCAACGAGCGCTTCGGGACCAAGGCGGGCGACAAGGTGCTCGTCGAGGTGGCGCGTGCCATATGCGAGCTTTCGAGCGAGGGAACGCGGATTTTCCGCGCGCGCGGCGTGAGAATCGTCGCATGCGCGCAAGGAGCCGATCGCGATGCCGCCGACCGTTTCGCCGCTGCGCTTTCGGAGCGCCTTGCCGAGCCGATCGAAATCGACGGGATGCGGGTTTCTCTGCTCGCTTCGGTCTCGGCGGCTTACTACCCGAAGATCGACCGCGCGTCGTTCGCCATCATGACCGAACTCGACCGCCGAGCCGACGTGCGCGCAAGAAGCGATTTCGGCAAGCTCGGGCGCCGGGCGCTCGTGGGCGTCGCCCCGCGCGAGCGCGTCGACGCGCTTACCAGCCTTTCGTTCGAAGACGAGTTCCTCTCGCGCGCCGAGGCGCTGCGCGGGGGAAGGCCCGACATCACGTGGGCCATGGTGAAGATCGACCTCGGGCACATGCGCGTGTTCAACGAATGGTACGGAAGCGCGGTGGGCAACCACCTCATCGCCGACATCGGCGCGACCCTCAAGGGCTTCGAAGACGCCGGGGCGGGCGTCGCCGGCTACTGGGGCGAAGACGACTTCTCCCTGTTCACGCCGTTCGACGGCCTGTTCATCGACGATTTGTACCTGAAGCTGTGCTCGGTGGTCTACGACTACGACGGCGCGGCGGGGTTCAGGCCGTCGGTCGGCATCTACTGCCTCGCTTCCGGCGAGAAGGTGAGCCTCGACCAATACACCAAGGCGATGTTCGCCGCGCACCGCGCGAAGCGGCGCCTGCAGAACCGCATCAGCATGTTCCGTCCCGTGGAATACGCGAAGGACCAGGCCGAGCAAGAGGTTCTCGTCGAGTTCAAGCGCGCGCTTTCCGCCGGCCGCGTCTTCTTCCGCCTGCAACCGCAGTGCGACCTTGCAACGGGCGAGATCGTCGGCGCCGAGGCGCTCGCCCGCATGCGCCGCGAGGACGGCACCTTCGTTTCGCCCGCCGAGTTCGTCCCCGTGCTTGAACGTACCCAGCTCATCGAGCTGCTCGACAAGCACATCTGGCGCATGATCTTCGCGTGGCAGCGCGAACGCATGCTTTCCGGCAAAGAGCTCGTGCCCGTGTCGCTCAACGTGTCGCGCATCGACTTGCTCTCGTTCGACGTGCCCGCCTTCCTCGACACGCTCGTCGCGCACTACGGGGTTCCCGCGTCGTGCATAAGCGCGGAAATCACCGAAACCGCCTGCACGCTGCAGAAGGACGACGTGCGGGAGCTCATCGGGGAGCTCGACGAGCTCGGCATCAAGGTGTACATGGACGACTTCGGGTCGGGGCAATCGTCGCTTAACATGCTGCGCGAGGTCGACGTCGACGCGATCAAGCTCGACCGCGTCTTCCTTTTGGGCGGCAAGGAAACGGCGGTCAAGGGCGAATCGATCATCCAGTCGATCATGGACTTGAGCCGCACGCTCGACATCCCCGTCATCGTGGAGGGCGTCGAAACCGAAGAGCAGGCCGGCATGATGCGCCGCCTCGGTGCCGAGTACGCGCAGGGCTTCTACTTCTACCGCCCCATGAGCCCCGACGCCTTCGCAGCGCTTCTCGACGACGAGTAGGGCGAGAGGGCCCGCTTCAAAACTTCGCGATTTGCGCAGGTTTTGGCTGTCTGCGTTTCGTAACCACATGTTGAACGAAGCAAAACCCCAGGTCGCGAAATGCGCTGTGAGCTGCCTTGACCATGCACCCCTAAAAACCTGCGCAAATCGGGAGTGCGGCAATATCTTGGACCGTTTACACGGCATAGCCCAGCCGCCGTCGCCGCCCGGCTATGGTGTCGTACACCTTCCGGCCGCCCTCGTCGAACGCCTTGAGCCTGCCGTGGACGTACCACCCGAGGTAGCCGTCGAGCCGCTCCTTGAACTCGTCGAAGCCGACGCGCGACCAGTCGCGCCCGTTGTAGAACTCCTCCTTCAGGGTGCCGAAGAACCCCTCGGCCCGCGCGTTGTCGGGGCAGCGCCCCTTGCGCGACATCGAGCGCACGACGCCGTTCTCCTCGCATATCCTCTTCCAGGAGGCCGACCGGTACGTCGACCCGCCGTCGGAGTGCTCGACGAGGGGGCCGGACCCGGCGGGGCGCCTGGCCAGGTACGACTCGAGCGAGGAGTCCGCCAGCGCCGAGTCGGGGTGGCGCGACACCGACCACGCGGCCGGCTCCCCGTCGAAGCAGTCGATCACCGGCGAGAGGTACGCCTTGCCCCCGCGCACCTTGAACTCGGTGACGTCGGTGACCGCCATCCTCCAAGGCTCGGCCGCCGAGAAGTCGTGCCGCCCGTCCGGCCCCAGCGGCAGGTTCGCCGGCCGCCGGTCGGTCTCCCCGGCGTAGGACGACCAGCGCAGGCGCCGCCTCGTGCGGCGGGCCTCCATGCCGCCGGCTCGCATCGCCGCGCGCACCTCGCGCTCCGACGCCAGCATCGGCTCTCCGCCGTCGGCGCCGCGGGCCAGCGCCGCGCGCACGCGCCGGTAGCCGTAGGTGCGCCCGCTCGCCTCGAAGGCCGCGCGCACGCGCTCACGGACGGCGGCGTCCCTCCTCGAGCTCCTCTCGAGCGACCTGCGAGCATACTCGTAGGAGCTCTTTGACATGCCGAGGAAGCCCAGCACCGCCTTCAGGGGGTACCCGCACTCCCGCCTCAATCTCTCGCCTAACCCGGCCTTCCGCCTGTTCGACATCCTCGCCGGGTCTCCTGATTTTGGGTCGCGCACCATCTCCTTCAGGGCCTCGACCGACATCCTGGCCTCGGCGAGCTCGGCCTCGAGCTCCGATATGCGCGCCCGAGCGGCGCCCTCGTCCATGCGCACCGCCCCCTTCCCCGGGGACATGGTAGCGCCTCCGGCCGCCTTGCGCGACCACGACGACACGACCGAGCCCGACGACACGCCGAGCCTGCGCGCGACGGCCGCCGGCCCCATGCCCTTGCGCAGCAGCGACAGCGCCTCCCGTTTGGTCGCCTCGGGGTAGCGCGAGTGCTTGGGCAGGTCCGCCCTGCCGCGCACCTCGCGGCGCGGCACGTCGAGCTCGCCGCGCTCGGCCTGCGCCTCCCACTTCCTCAGCGACCCCCTGCTGGGATTGCCAGGGATGCGGGCGAACGCAGCCTCCGTCAGGCCGCTCGCGGCCAGGTCGGCCAAGATGCGCTCCCTGTCTTCCTTCGAGTACATTCGAACCTCCTTCAACGAGGTCCAAGAATCTGCCGCACTCCCATCTCGAAGTTTGGTTTTCCCGCATGGTCGCCGCCGCCCGGACCTGCCCGCACATCGCCGGAATGAGGCTCGATCCCGCTGCGCACCTGTTAAGAACGGGTGACTTCGGGGCCTTCACGTCGGCAAACCGAGCGTCCTTTGCTATCATTTCGCTGTATGCACGAAAGGACGCATCCATGACCCAACATCTTACCGAACGCGATGTGCGCGATATCGCAACGTATGCGCGCATCGGGCTCGATGCCGATGAGCTCGCTCAGATGACCCAGGACCTGAACAGCATCATCGACACGCTCGAGCCGATCACCCAACTCGACCTCGACGGCGTGGAGCCGACGTTCCACCCGATCGGAAGCCTTTCCAACGTCATGCGCGAAGACGTGGAGCGCGAAAGCTTCTCGCAGGAAGTTGCGCTCGAGAACGCGCCCAAGCAGCAAGACGGCTCGTTCCTCATCCCGTCCATCCTCGGCGAAGGGGGCGATCAGTGATGGCGTTTTCCACCGACATGGGCATAGCGCAGATCCAAGCGGGCCTGCGCGCGGGCGACTTCACCGCGCACGACGTGGCCGAAGCGGCGTTTGCCCACATCAAAACTGCGGACGAAAAGGTCCATGCGTTCCTGGAGCTCACCGAGGACGCCGCCTTCGCCGCCGCCGAGCGCATCGACGCCGCGATCGCGACCGGCACCTTCGACGAGCTCGGGCCGCTTGCGGGCGTGCCCGTCGCCTTCAAGGACAACATGAACCTTGAAGGCACGCACACCACCTGCGCGTCTCATATGCTCGAGAACTACGTGTCGCCCTACACGGCCACGTGCGTCGCGCGCACGATCGAGGCGGGCGGCATCCCGCTCGGCAAGCTCAACATGGACGAGTTCGCCTTCGGCAGCTCCACCGAGTCCTCCGCGTTCGGCCCGACGCACAACCCGTGGGACCTGGACCGCGTGCCGGGCGGATCGTCGGGCGGAAGCGCGGCAGCGGTCGCGGCGGGCATGGCGTGCGTCACGCTCGGCAGCGACACGGGCGGTTCGATCCGTCAGCCGGCGAGTTTCTGCGGCATCGTCGGCGTGAAACCCACCTACGGCATGGTGTCGCGCTACGGCGTCGTGGCCTTCGGCAGCTCGCTCGACCAGGTGGGACCGTTCGCTCGCAGCGTGGAGGACGCAGCGGCGGTCATGGACGCCATCTGCGGCCACGACGAGCTCGATTGCACGTCCCAGCAGGTGAAAGCCGATTTCCGCGCTGCATGCAAGCAGGACGTCGCCGGCATGCGCGTAGGCATCGTGAAGGAGTTCATGGAAGCCGAGGGCCTTGTGCCCGAGGTGAAGGCGCGCGCGCTCGAAGCGGCCGCGAAACTTGAGGCCCAAGGCGCCGAGCTCGTGGAGGTGGAGCTGCCCCACATCGATGCCGCCATCAGCGCGTATTACGTGCTCGGCCCGTGCGAGGCGTTTTCAAACCTGGCGCGCTTCGACTCGGTGCGCTACGGGCTCTGCGACCCCGGCCACAAGGACTTGGGCGGGCAGTACGAGGCGAGCCGCGCGAAGGGCTTCGGTGCCGAAGCGAAGCGCCGCATCATGTTAGGAAGCTATCTGCTTTCGTCGGGCGTGTACGAAAAGTACTACTACCCGGCACAGCAGGTGCGCACGCTCATCACCGAGGACTACCGCCGCGCCTACGAGAAGTGCGACGTCATCCTGGCACCGGCGGCACCGCGCCCGGCGTTCAAGTTCGGCGAGATCGCCGACCCTGCCACCATGTACCTGTCCGACGTGTTCACCATCTCGCTCAACATCGCGGGCAACGGCGGCATGAGCATGCCGTGCGGCTTGGGTGATGTTTCGGGGCTGCCCATTGGCGTGCAGCTGATGTCGCCCCAGTTCAAGGACGAGAACATGTTCCGCGCTGCCATGGCGCTCGAACGCGAGTACGGAGCCGCCCCCGTAGCCCCCGCGTTCGCGAACGGAAAGGCGGGGGAGTAGCATGAAGGAATTCGAGGATTCGACAGCGCTATCGGCTGCCAAACGCCGAGCATCGCGAAGCGAAGCGCAGGCGCGCTGGACGATTGAGGTGAGCAGGTAATATGAAGAAGCTGGAAGAAGTCTTAAAGGATTGGGAGGCCGTCATCGGCCTGGAAATCCATGCCGAGCTGACCACGCTCACCACGAAGATGTTCTGCGGCTGCAAGCTCGAATTCGGCGCCGCGCCCAACACGCACACGTGTCCTGTGTGCCTTGGCCTTCCGGGCGCTTTGCCCGTGCCGAACAAGGCCGCGATCGAGTCCATCGTGCTTGCCGGCCTTGCGACGAACTGCGACATCGAGAAGCACAGCATGTTCTACCGCAAGAACTACATGTACCCCGACATGGCCAAGAACTTCCAAACCACGCAGGGTCCCGTGGCGTTCTGCATGCGCGGGCACTTGGACTTGGACGTCGACGGTGCCGCTGCGAAGGAACGCGCCGACATCGCAGGCCTCGCGCCGGGCGACACCTGCGAAAACGTCACTGTCACCGACACCGGCTACACGGCGCACGTGGGCATCACGCGCATCCACATGGAAGAAGACGCGGGCAAGATGATCCACATCGGCGGCGACGAGGGCCGCATCGCGGGCGCGACGCATTCGCTCGTGGACTACAACCGCGCCGGCACGCCGCTCATCGAGCTCGTCACCGAGCCCGACCTGCGCACGCCCGAGGAAGCGCGCCTCTTCATGCAGAAGCTGCGCCAGATCTACCTTGCCATCGGCATTTCCGACTGCTCGATGGAGGAAGGCTCCATGCGCTGCGACGGCAACGTCAGCCTGCGCCGCCGCGGGTCGACCAAGCTCGGCGTGAAGACCGAGCTCAAGAACATGAACAGCTTCAAAAGCCTGCACGACGGCTTGGCGTACGAAATCTGCCGCCAGGCGGAGGTGCTCGAAGAAGGCGGGCAGATCTACCAGGAAACGCGCCATTGGGACCCGACGATGAAGCACACCATCGTCATGCGCGTGAAGGAAACGGCCGATGACTATCGCCTGTTCCCCGAGCCCGACCTGGCGCCCTACGACCTGTCTGACGAGTTCATCGAAGGTGTGCGCGCCAAGTTGCCCGAGCTGCCCGACCAGAAGGCCGCGCGCTTCGCAAGCGAGTTCGGCCTTTCCGCCTACGACGCGCGCCAGCTCGTCGACGGCGAGGGAATCGCGCCGTTCTTCGAGAAATGCATGGAATGCGCAGGAAAGGATGCCTCCGCGCTCGCGAAGCCGGTTGCCAACCTGGCGATCAACGACATCGCGGCGTGGCTGAACGCGAGCGAGGGCGCGTCGATCGCGGAAAGCCCACTCACCCCGGCGCGTGCCGTCGAATTGGTGAAGCTGCTCGCGAGCGACTCGATTTCCTCGAAGCAGGCGAAGGAAGTGTTCGTCGCGGTGATGGACGAGGACAAAGACCCGTCCGCCATCGTGGAGGAACGCGGCATGAAGCAGGTTTCCGACACGGGGGCCATCGAGACCGTCGTCGACGAGGTGATCGCCGCGAACCCCGACGAGGTCGCGCGCTACAAGGACGGCAACACCAAGGTGATCGGGTTCTTCGTGGGCCAGTGCATGAAGGAGATGCGCGGGCAGGGCAACCCCAAGGTCATCAACCAGCTGCTTGCGAAAAAGCTTGCCGAGTAGAGCTGGGGCCGTCAATCGTCGTGGTCGCCAATCGGTGAGCGACCACGACGAGCCCATAAGCTTCGATTTCCAAGGCGCCGACCAACAAGCGCTCCCGTACCGACCAAGGTACGGGAGCGCTTTCGCATCTCGCATCGCAAGAGGTGCGGTACTGTGCACCTCTTGCTAGTTGAACGCCTGCAGCACCGCAAGCGCGTCTTTCGGGGTGAGGGCAGGAACCGTTGCATGCTTGATGAGTTTTTCGTCGTTGGTGATAAGGTACGACGCGTTCGCACGCATGGCAGCCGCGATGATCAGGTTGTCTTCCAGGTCGTTGTGGACGCCGCGCAGCTTGCAGGCAAGCCACACATCGGATTGGTCAGCCCCTACCGCCGTAGCGTTTTCCTGCAAGTGATCGATACATCCCCATGCGAATTCGATTGCGACCAAGGCTTCCTTTTCGGTGATTCTCGCCAATCGCTGTCGAGCGGATTGCTTTGTCGCATTCGCGATGAGGTAGAACAAACTCGAGATGCAGTGCGGTGAATAGAAGAGCGGACAAGACTCTTTATGCTTGAGGACGTAGTCGAAAAAAGCTTTCGCCTCGCCGCTTCTCGAGCGGTCGCCGAGATAATAGTCGAGCATCACGTTCGTATCGAGAACAAGAGGGGTTGTCTCACACTTCATAAGCCCGCTTCCCTTCTATGAAACGCTCGTAAAGAGCCTGTTCGAGCATTTCTTGCTCGTCAAACTCAAAATCGAACGAGAGTGGAATCCCTAACTTTTTCGAAGCTTCCTTCGCGAGAGCGAGCCCCTCTTCGTAGGCTTTATGCCCTTCGGCTTCCCGCTTCTCGCGCGCAAGGGCGTCTTCCTCACTTTCGAGGGTGCGCCTAATCGCTTGCGGGTCGAGCGTGTGGTTCGCGGCGTATTCCCATAATGCACGGATCGCCTGCGACGGGGTGAACCCGGCGCGTTCAAGAGCCTCATCGCCGCGTCGCTTCAAATCGGCATCGATGCGCGTGTTCATCTGCACCATCGTTGCAGTCATGGTCGCTCCTTCCTTTTTGCTATACAGTATAGCTACTTGAAAGAAGTTGCTGCAATACAAAAACCTGGAAAGCATGTCATCTGCTTTCCAGGTTTCCCTTTTCCCAACGCTTTGCGAATCGTTGGCTATGCGACGTCTTCGTCAGGTTCGGAGGAGCCAGCTTGCGAAGGCGATTCTCCCGGTTTCTTTTCATCGTCGCTGGGCGGGACGGTCTCGTCGGTGTCGCCGTCGAAGTTGCCGTCATCCGAGTCGCTGCCATCGGAGTCGTCGTCAGCTATCGAGTCGTCGACCCAGGGGTCGCCCCAATCGGAAAGCAAATAGCTCGCGTCGTAGAAGCACGTAAGTTTGTCGATCGTTTCCACCTCGTCGAGACCGGCGAGTTTTCGGATGTAGTTTTCAAGCGGGATGAATGGCTTGTTCACCGCCTTGTTGAGCGCGTCGGCAGTGATTTCCTCAAGGGCTTCACCGAACATGAAGTCGCGGTACTTGCTGAACACGTAGCTGCTCAGGTCATCGTCGCTGCAAATTCCCATGCATTGCCTCGGCCAGCTTGTCAGGTAAACGTCTGCCGAATCCTCGGGGATGCTCAATTTCACATTATCGAAACCGAACGCGAACGTCGAATCGGACGCACCGCCCAAAAGCTTTATGGGAGCCTCCGTCGATCCCTTTTTCGCGGAAGGAAGGACCACCGTGACCTTTTCGAAAAATCCGTTGAAAGCGCCCGATTGGATTCCTGACACTTTATTGGAAAGCACGACGCGCTCGAGGTCGTTGCAGTAAAGGAACGCGTTCTCGCCGATGACGATACTGCTCATCGAATCAGGGATAACCTCGTTCAAATCGACGACGACGGCGTTGCTCGGTACGGAGACGAGCGTGGTTGTGCCTTGAATGGTCTGGAATTCGTACCCGTCGTTATCGGCAATCGAAACATACGACGAGGCTTCGACCTCGTCGAGCCCGAACAGCCTGCGCAGCGTGTTTTCGGCCGGAAGCAGGTTCGCCGACATTTCCTTGATGACCTCGGAGTCGTCCAGGGGAGGCCAATCGCCGTAGAGCTTCTTCATCGTCGCGCTGTAGTAGTTGTCGTATCCCGTGGCGCCAACCAGGTTGTAAACCCAGCTGTCGATGTAGGTGCCGATCATGTCCTCAGGGGCGACCAGCTTCACGTTCGCGCCGAACGTGAACGGCGCGTCGCTCGACCACCCCACAAGGGAAATCGGCCAGGTCGTGTCGGGCAGCTCGACCGTCACGCCGTCGCATCCGGCGAACGCGTTCGCGGAGATGCCGGTCACCTTGTCGGAAAGCACGATCCGCTTAAGGTCGCTGCAGCTCGCAAACGCGCCGGAACCGATCGTGATGGAGTAAGTGGAATCGGGAATGACCTTGTTGAAGTCGATCTCGGTCGCGCCCTTGGGAGCGGCAAGGAGCGTCGTCGTGCCTGCGATTTCCTGGAACACGAACCCGTCGTCGGCTTCCGTGACGGCAAGGAACGATGAATGCTCGACCGCGTCGAGGCCGAGCATGGCACGCAGGCGGTTTTCGGCTTCGAGCAGGCCTTCCTCCATCGCCTTCGCGACTTCGGCGCCCGACGGCTCGTGCCCCAAGCTCTTGCGCAGGCTTCGCACCGTGGTGGAACGGTATTCCTCGTAGTCCGTCGCGCCCGCGAACGGGTAGATCCACTTCTCGAGGTAGCTTTCTTTCGCCCCTTCGGGAACGACGACCTTGATCTTCTCCGCTTCGGCGGCGGGATCGTCCCAGTACGTCGACGAGTCGAACTGGAAGGGCACGCCGGCATTGTAGAGCCCCAAGAAGCACGGGTCGGAGCTGGTGAATTGGATGGTTTCAAGCTTGGTGCAGCCGTTGAACGCGCCGGCGAAGACGCGCGATGCGGCGGAGGAAGACGACATGCCGAGCTTCGCGGACGTAAGGTTCTCGCACCCCGCGAACGCGGCCGCGTCGATGCGGAGCACTTCCGCATCGCAAACGAGCGAGGTGATGTTCGGGCAGTTGGCGAAGGCGTTTTCGGCGATGCTGTTCTCACCGCCCGAGACGCCGGGCAGGTAGACCTCGCCCGAGACGCCGGACCCGTAAAACGCGTTCGAGTCGACGAACTGCAGGGATTTCAATTCATCCCAGTTGACGGAGAAATCGCCGCTCGCTGCAGCGAAGGCGTTTTCGAACACTTCCACCGTGGTCGCAGGCAGGGCGACCGTGCCGTACAGGTTCGACGAGCTTGCAAGTGCGAGCCAGGGCGTGCCGTCCCCGTAGCACCCGTAAACCAGGTACGCGCCGTCCTGTTCGATCAGAGCGTAGTCGAGCACGTTCGATGCTGCAGTGAAGCTTAAGAAGCCGTTTTGG
>CAKTSW010000012.1 GCA_934613165.1 uncultured Ellagibacter sp. | reverse complement strand
GTGAAGCACATCGCCCTTCTCGCGAATTTTCGCGACCGTGGCCACTTCGCCCGTCTTCAAGAAGGAAAGCGGCATCTGGCTCATTCGGGGAGCCGCGCCCGTCGTTTGGGAAGCCATTCCCGCATCGATTGCCATTGCGTCCTGCATTTTCCACCTCATCTTTTGATAACCGTGGTTAACAACATTTCATCTTACGGGAAAAGACGCCTCTTTGGAAGCCGCAGCAAACTTTTTTGTTCTCTACAGCTAATTTTTCACAAATTCGCCACGGTTAATATTCGGATTGATGACGCAAACCGTGCTGGAGGCGCGACAGACGCGATTTCCCACTGCGTTGCACCGGAGAATGCGCAGCGCAGTGCGCATGCCGCTCACGCCTTATTCGAGTCGAAGCCTATCGCCCCGCTGTGCATTGCATGGAATGGAAGATAATTGTCGGCGCATCGTTTTCGCAGGTAGTATAGTGCTTGCGAAACATCCAGGAAGAAGGGTTGCAACATGGCTGACAACACCGGGACCACGACGGTCCTCTCGAGCAACGAATATTCCGACACGCGAGGGCTCTGCGACGATCCCGTACCTTTCACCCAGGCGGTCATCAACGGCTTGGCACACGGCGGGGGTCTCTACGTCCCGGCGAAGCTGCCCACCCTTTCGCTCGACGACATCTGCGGGCTCGCCAAGCTCCCCTACGCGAAGCGCGCCGCCTTCGTATACCGCGCGTTCGGCGTCGACCTGCCGGCCGAGCGCATCGAGAGCCTGATGGAAAGCGCCTACGGAACGCAGTTCGACGACGAGGACATCTGCCCCATCACCTCGCTCGACGACAAGACCCACGTGCTGGAGCTCTGGCACGGGCCCACAAGCGCGTTCAAGGACATGGCGCTTCAATGCCTGCCGCGCTTCTTTTCCGCAAGCGCAGAAAAGCTCGCCTCGGAAGGAAAGCTCGACCACGACTTCCTCATCCTCGTCGCCACGTCGGGCGATACCGGCAAGGCGGCGCTCGAGGGGTTCAAGGACGCCGACCACGTCCGAATCGGCGTGCTTTACCCCGACGGCGGCACGAGCGACATCCAGCGCAAGCAGATGGTTACGCAAGAAGGCGAAAACGTGCAGGTCTGGGGCGTTCGCGGTAACTTCGACGACTGCCAGACCGGCGTGAAGAACGCTTTCTCCGACGAGGGATTCGCAGCGAAGCTGCTCGCCGAGCACAATGTCACGCTCTCAAGCGCGAACTCCATCAACTGGGGACGCCTCATGCCTCAGATCGTGTACTACCTCTCCGGCTATGCGAAGCTCGTCGAAGCCGGCAAGGTGAAGGCGGGCGACCCGATCGACGTCTGCGTCCCCACCGGCAACTTCGGCAATATCCTCGCGGCATGGTACGCGAAGCGCATGGGATGCCCGATCGACATGCTCTTCTGCGCGAGCAACGAGAACCGCGTGCTCACCGACTTCATCAACACCGGCGCGTACGACATCGCGGATCGCGCATTCAAGCTCACGCCCTCGCCTTCGATGGACATCCTCGTCTCGTCGAACCTCGAGCGCCTGCTCTTCGAGCTTTCCAACCGCAACGCCGAGGCCGTCCGCAAATGGATGGGCGACCTGCGCGACAAGAAGGCCTTCCGCATCGACGCCGACACGTTCGAGGCGGTGCGCGCCGAGTTCGCCGCCGATTCGGTCGACGACGAGGAGTGCCTGCGCACCATCAAGGAAGTGCTCGACGAGCACGACTACCTCATCGACCCGCACACCGCGGTCGCCTACAAGGTCGCCGAGAACCTTCGCGGCGAAAACCCCGTGCTCATCGCGAGCACCGCTCATTGGGCGAAGTTCGGCAACAATGTGTATCGCGCGCTTCACGGCATGGCCCCGAAAGAGGAGCTTCCCGCCGACGTCGCCGCGCTTTCGGGATGCAAGCTCAACGAACTCGTGGCGAAAGAGACGGGCAAGCACGACATCCCCCGCAACCTCGCCGTGCTCGACGACGCAACCGCGCGCTTCGAGGAGGTCATCGGCAACCAGACCGCGGATATCGAGGAAGCTGCCGAAATCTTTCTCGGCAAAACCGACCGCTAAACGTGAGACAATGATTAGAAGCCGTAAAGTAAAGGGGAAACAATGAGTCAACTGACCGAACTCGTGCCGACCATCAGGCTTTCAATTAAGAATCCCAACTCCGAAAGCGGTTCGCTCTTCGGTCGCGGCATCGCCGATTTGTGCCTCGGCGTGCGCGAAAAGGGCTCGCTGAACGCCGCCGCGAAAAGCATCGGCATGGCGTACAGCAAGGCATGGCGCATCATCAAGGAAACGGAGTCGGCGCTCGACATCCAGCTGCTCAACCGCGACGGCGCCCATGGCAGCAGCCTGACCGAAGAGGGCAACATCCTTCTCGATTCGTACCTGGAAATCGCCAGTCGCGTTCAAGCCGCCGCCGAAGAGGAATACAAGCGCCTGATCGGCTAAACCCCTTCCCCCTTTTCGTCGTTTCACGCACAAGGGTCGCCCGGGATATCGAAATCGACGGCGACCCTTACGCCCTTCGCCCCCTGGGGAAGCGGCACGTTGATGACGAGCATCTTCTCGCTCGTGCCGTCGGAGCCCGCTGATTCCACATCGCCGGAAGACGCGAGGGGCCGCTTCTCGTCGAACCGATGCAAGCATCCGTAGCAAACGTCCATATCGTCGAACGCCTTCGCGTTGCATATCGGGCATGTTTTCATCGTTTGAACCCTTCCTTCTCTACAACCCTGTACCTATCAGGCAAAATGCTTATCCCAACCCTATCGCCCGCCTTAAACCACGGCCCGCTTTCGGAAAAGCGCTCTATCGTCGCCGCAGCCCCTCGGCAGCGAACTCTCCTCATAGGACCGACCTCCCGGTAAGCTTCGACCACCACGCCATCGGCGTCGATGAACGCGATGTCCAAGTCGTGCCGCATGCCGATGGTGTGAACGTCCCTGCACGGCGCAAGCAGAAGCGCACCCGGCTGCTCAGGCGAAAAGAGCATTCCCCGAAGACGACCCGACAGGCTCGCTGCGATGCGCAAAGGGACCCGCATCGCAGCTTCATCGCTTGGGTTTTCGGCTAATCGATAACGCACCGGACCACCACGCTCGTCGCATCCCCCACCGGGATGCATGAAACCATCGCCCACCTGCACTCCCCTTCCCGCTTCACGAAGACGGAGCATCCTTCAATCCCCGTTTCCGATTCCGTCCACCCGCCCTGGCAAAGCGCTTCTCGAAAGCGAGCCATGGAAGTCTCTTCGTCGGATGAGACGACGAATCCCACGACGTCTCCTGCAGCCGACACCCGAATGCTCCGCGCCCCATCGAGGGAGAAGAGCTCGCGGGCGAACCACGACGGCACCGCCTCAAGGCCGGTCGCCTCGCCTGCAAGCGAAACGCCTTGCGCGTCGTCGGCGAGCTGATCATCCGCTGGGTCGTCCTCGAACCAGCTTTCCGAAGATGCGCTGACCTGCCCATACTCCGTCCCACCGTCGGACAAGCTCAACGCCTTCGCCGCAGCGTCGGCACCCGCCGCCCACCCGCAAACCGCACCCGATACAGCGATAGCGGCGATTGCGAGAACGATTCCCGCCGCAGCGCGCATCGCGCGCGCGCCCTGCCTCGCCATCAGAACAACATCCCTGGACGATAGGGTTCGACGACGAGCTCGGTCGCGTGCTCGATCTTCGGAAGATCCACTCCGAAGATCGACGGTTTCAGCCCCATGCCGAACAGCGTCGGAGAGAACGAAAGCGTCGCTCGAAAGGCGCTCTTCCCGCCTGCTCGCCCCGAAACCGAGACGTCCAAATCGAGGTAATCCTTCTCCGAAACCCGCATCGCGTCGTCTATCGTCTGGCGAACGAGCGAAGCGCTTTCTCCCGCGTCTTGTCCGTAAGCGGGAGACGTCGCCTGGATGCGAATCGCGTTGCGTGCAACGCGATCGAACGCCGCGCATTCGGAAAAGAACGTAACGGCGTTCACGGCCATCACGGCGACGATGATGAGCACGGGCATCATCGTCGCAAGCTCGACCATCATCTGGCCGTTTTCCGACGAAAGCCGACGACGCATCTTGCCCATCGTCACCTCCATTCCTTAAGCCCCGTAACGCTCGACGCCGCCGAGCGCACAGCGTCCGCAATCGATTCAATCGCCCCCGCCGAAGCTTTGCCGACGTAATCGGGCAGCGTTATCGTCAAGGGAATGCGAACTCCTCCTACAGGAAGCTCGATCTCCACGATCTCAATCACGCCGTCCGCTCCCGACAATGTTTCAAGGGCCCCGCTTTCCATTTTGCCGACAAGCGACGAGAAAAGACTCGACGACGGCCCTGACGCCTCAAGCGCCGCGCTTTTCACCGACTTGTACCGTGCGGAGAACGCACCGTCATCGGCGTCGGCGACAAGAGACGTATTCACGAGCACCGCCTTCAACGCCTTCGTATTCGCGGGTTCAAGACCCAAATCGGCCACGATCCCCGACAGCTTCGAAGCCGTCCACGTACCCAACCCGCTCGCGCTCGAAAGCGGAATCGAATCGAGCGCCCGCTTCACAGCGTCCGTCAAAGCCTGCTGCCCCTCGGAATACGCACCAAGCAAAAACGACCAGCAATCCAAAATCACACGGGCAGCACCGACCGCGCCACCCCCGTCCTGCGCGAATCCGTCGAGCAAAGAGGTGATGACCGTTTCGCCTTCCTCGCTTTCTTCCTCGAGCAGCGTCGCCCCGGAAACCGCGGCGCGAACGCCAAGCGACCCCGCATCGGCGACGAACGAGCTCTCGAATCCCGTTGACGCCGGCGCCGCCTGCGTATTCACCACAAGCGCTATCGCGCCTTTGCTTCCCGGCGGGTTCGCATGCAAACGTGCGTTCGCGGCCTCAGCCAGGGCGTTCTTGCACGACTCGAGCAACCCTCCCGCCTGGTCTTTCGCCACTCGCGATGCCTCGTCGAGCGCTTTGCGAGCCTCGACGTACTCGTCGGCCGCCTCTGCGACGGCAACGTAGTGGTACTCGAACCCGTTGGGGATGGAGCTCGAAGCCGCCGCCACCTTTCCCAAGCTCGCAGCGGTGAACTTGCAGGAGGGGCACGTTGCGTAGTTCCCCGATTCCATTTGCTCGATGGAGCCGAACCCGGCCCCTCCCGCGAGCGGACAACCTTCCCAAGCATGCAGGCTGACGCCGCCCGACCCGTCTTCTCCAAGCGGGAAAATCGCTTCCGCGTAAAGCGAGGTTTTCCTCATCTCCTGCGTGTTCCTCGGTAAATCGGGAAAATACGCGTCGAAGGAATCATCGGATTCCCTTACATAACCCCGCGAAAGCTCGTTTGCGGCGAAGCGGTAGAACACCTTGCGCAGCGCTGACCCCGCTTGCTCATCGACGGAGCCGGAAGAGGGGGCCTCCTCCTTCAACCGAAGGGTGTAGTAAGCCTGCGCGCGGTTGAGCGCAACCGAGAAGGACCATGCGTCGACGCTATGGAACAGCGGGTTTTGGACGGAGCTTATTCCCGAAAGCGACTGAGCCCTTTCGTACATGCAGTACGCAGGGGCGTCGCCGCAATCGCGGGCGAACGCGCGGCTCTTCGCCTCGTTCGCCTTCTCGGCGGCGCGTTCCGCCTCCTCGGAGGCCGCCTTAAGCTCCTCTGCGTTCGCCTCGACAGCGTCCCTAGCCGCCGAAAGGGCTGACGACGACCCCGCCTCTATGGTTTCCCCTTTCGCCGGGACGAGAACCGCGATCGCGCAATACCGGGAAGGAAGCGCTCCTCCCGAGTTCGCGTCGCCAACGGATGCCGCGCTCGCCGCAGCGAGGAACGGCAACGCTTCCTGCAGCCGGTTCAACCCGGATGCGGCCTTTTCGGCAAAGGAGTCGCGCGCCTTGAGAACCTCGCCTCCTAATTTGACAAGATCGGCCCCGAGGCCCGCCAGGGGAGGAACGCAAAGCGCCGCAACGCCGAGCCCGTACGAAACCGCGCAGGTAAGCGACATCGTAAGAACGACGGCATCGCACGCGCGCACAGCGATCATGAACTCCGCGACCTCGTTTTCGGCAGCCAGAGCGGCGGCATCCGCCACGTCTTGCACGTCCGCCGAAGCGGACGACACGCGATACACCTGCGCCGCCGAAAACACCAGCGAGAGCGTCACCAACAACGCAACCGCCATGCCAAGCGTCGAAAACCCGTCTTCCTCGAAGAAGAGGTCTTTCGGGGCGCTACCCGCTCGTTTCATGAGCCCATGCTCCTATCCACTCGGAAGGCGATGACCCGGCGGAGGCAGACCATGCCCATGCAGGCTGCGTCGGCATGGTCGCCTCGACCCTCACAAGAAAGGTCCCGCTCTCGTTCGTCAGCCCGAGAAGCCCCGACGAAGCGTCGATGAGAGGAAGGGGCTTCAGCTGCGTTGCGATGCGGCACGTCACCGACTCGCTCGATTGCCCGCCTTCGAACTCTATTTCCCATGAGCATCCGCCGCCGTGCACATGAAAGCATTCCTGTCCGGGAACCGCCCCCAAGCGCCTTCTCACGAACGCTTCGGCAACACCCGATTCGTCCCCCTCGTCCAACGTCGCAAGAAGCCGGCATGCCTCGGACGCCGCCGCCTGCATGACGATACGGTCGTACAGCACGATCCCCGGTTGAACCAGCAACAGCACCAACAACATCGCGATTGGAAGAGCGAACGCCGCTTCGACCGTCGATTGGCCGCTCTGCCCGGCCGCCGCACGGCGAATCAGTACGAGAAAACGTCGCCGACCGACCCGAGTGCCGCAGCTTGAACATGGTGGGACGCCGAGACGAGCGCATGGCGAACGAAAAGCCCGTCCGAGAACGCGTTCGATAGAGCGCCCAAGCCGAGAACCACGCAAAGCAGCCCCGCAAGCACGACCGCATACTCCACCGTGCCCTGGCCGCCCCGCCCCGCAAGCTTGCGCTTCGCAGATACGGCGACCGAGTCGAGCGACGTTACAACCCGTTGATGCCGTTGGCGATCGCATCCCAAAGCTCCTGGATCTTGGGGCGGAAAAG
Source organism: uncultured Ellagibacter sp. (assembly GCA_934613165.1). Taxonomy (GTDB): domain Bacteria; phylum Actinomycetota; class Coriobacteriia; order Coriobacteriales; family Eggerthellaceae; genus Ellagibacter. The sequence goes on along the minus strand of CAKTSW010000012.1, from coordinate 6,103 downwards.
GGTAATCGCGATGATGGCGATCACCACGAGCACGCCGACCAGAATCGCGTACTCCGTCGTGCCCTGCCCCTTTTCGCACGCAAGCTTCGAGCGCAACGCGCACCAAGCCCCTATCGCTTTCCCTCTTACCTTCGAAACCGCTTTCTGTATGCAATCCATTTCCCATCCTTTCTCAGAATCCCTCTATCAACTCGAGCAGCACCGGCCCGAGAACAAGCAGCAGCATCGCCGGCAGCATGAGAGCGCCCGTGGGTATCATCATCTTCACCGGCGCTTTCGCGACCCGTTCCTGCCGAACCGCACGATAGACACCGCGCGCCTCTCCCGCGATCGATTCGAGGCTTTCCGCAAGAGAAGAGCCGAAGCGAAGGGACCGAATGGTCGCCTCGACGCACCGCGAGAACAGCACCGAATCGTACGCATCCGCGAGAGACCGCAAAGCCTCGTCTCGCGAGGAGAAGCCGAGCGTCCATTGCCGCTTCGCCGAGGCAAGCGACTGAGAGAGCAGCGTGTCGAAATGATCGATGTAGGCATCGAGGCTCCGATCGAACGACAGCCCGCTTCGAAGCCCGAGCGAAAGAACATCGAGCATTTCCGGCAAATGCTTCTCGAGCTCTTCCTTCCTCGTCTTCCCACGGAAGCGAACGGCCCATCCCGGAGACGCCCAGCCCAGGAAAAGCCCTGCGCAGGCAAGAACAAACGCAAGCTCGATTGAGAAGACGAAACCGAGCAGGAGCCCGGCGAATGCGCCCAAAGCAGCAAGGCGCATCTGAGCGCGAGCAAAGCCCCGAACGCTCACCGAGCCGGCTAGACCCGCCCGACGGATATCCGCTGCACGGTCCCGCCTTCCGTAAGCGGTCTTTTCGGGAACGGCGCCTTGACGTTTCGCCGCGGCGCTCCTGCTGCATGCCTCCATGCAACGCACAACTCCCCCGACCGCGCCGGGCAAGCGCGCGCCTTCCTCCCCGAAAACCGCCTTACGGCCCTTTTCCCTCAAACGCCGGCGAGTATAAGCGCCTGACGCGCACGACCCGATCAGCGAAGCAGACGCGAACGAAAACGCCGCTGCGCCTACAAAGAAAGCTCCTCCTTCGACGGCCATCAGTTCACCTCGACTTTCAACATGCGACGCACGATCAAAACGCCGGCAAGTTGCATGGAAACGGCGACGGCGAGCAAGACAACCCCTATGAAGCTCGAGAAAAACGGGGCGAGAAAGTCATCACTGACCAGCGAGAACAGAACGACGAGGATAAGGGGCATCACACTGACGATTCGAGCCGAAAGCTTCGCTTGGGCCGTCTGGACTCGAAGCGACCGCTCGAGCTCGAGCCCGCTTTCGATGCTTTCCCGTGCCGCATCCAGAACACGTTCCAGGCTTCCGCCCGTCTGATGCTGCACATCAAGCGCCACGGCCACGAACGACAGCTCGGGAACGGAATCCCCCTCGCGAAACGTCGCAAGCGCCTCCCGCGTGCTGCCGCCCGTTTCCAGCAGATGGGCAACATGCGAAAAGAGCTCGCCGATCGGCCCTTTCGCCTCCGTCCCAACCTGCCGCATGGTCTGCAAGAGGGACAGCCCCGACCGGAAGCACACCGTCATCGACCGAAGAGCGTCGGGAACCGCCTCGCGAATCGCTTCTCGACGCCTTTCCCTCGCAGTCGCGGCCGCCGAGAAAAGCGCGGCCACCGCGCATGCCGCCAAAGCCACGCCGCCGGCGGCGTTGGCGGTAAGTACCCATCCCGCCGCGAGCATCAGAACGGCTCCGCCGATCGCGATCGACAAAGCAGACGATGCAGTTGCGATATATCCGGCGTTGCGAAGCATCGAAACGACGTCGTCGGTCGATTGTCCGACCTTTCGAATCCTCAGAAGCCTGCACGCGAGCGGCTTCAGAGGAGGCACTCCATTGCGCACAAGCCATGCGACCCTCCCCCGAGCAGCCCGCCCTCCCTCGATGCGCGAAGCGGCGCGTGACTTTCCTGCAATTCCGTCCGCAAACGAAAAGGCAAGCGAGGCCCCGGAGACAAGCGCAAGCAGCCCGCTCACGAGGCAAAGCGCAGTCCCTGCCTCCATTCCCCCACCTCCTTTTCGGTCGCAACACCCCTCGAGCTAAGAAGACGGCCCCAATCCGGCAGCGCCCTCCAAAAACCGAACCCGGCTCGCTCGTCTCGCTCGTAGTAATCTTTCACAATGCACGATCGACTCGACTCGTCGAACGACACCCCCGACACATGGGTGACAACGCGCGAGCCGCTCGCTGATCGAGCGGTCTGGACGATGAGCGAAAAAGCCGTCGCTATCTGCGCCTCGATGACATCGACCGGCAATTCCGCCGCGAATCGGACCATGGTCACCAATCGGGAAATCGCCTCCCTCGGAGCGTTGGCGTGAAGCGTCGTAAGCGAACCTTCGTGCCCTGTGTTCATCGCTGAAATCATGTCTAGAGCCTCTCCGCCTCGACATTCCCCGACGATGATCCGATCAGGCCGCATGCGAAGCGCATTCGCCACCAAGTCCCGAATCGTCACCTCGCCAACGCCTTCCGCGTTTCGGGGGCGGGCTTCAAGGCGAACGACGTGAGGATGCTTAAGAAAACGCAGCTCGGCCGAGTCCTCTATCGTGATGATTCGCTCGGAATCGGGAATATGGCACGACAAGGCGTTCAAAAGCGTCGTCTTCCCACTGCCCGTTCCTCCCGAAACCGCAATGCTCTTCCGCAGCCGGACGGCCCAAATAAGGAATAGCCTCACGTCAGGGTCGATCGAACCGCCCTCGACCATGTCCTCGAGCGTGATGACGCGAGACGAAAACGTTCGGATGGTAAGCATCGGACCGTCGATTGCGAGCGGCGGGATAATCGCGTTGACGCGATGCCCTTGCGGCAAGCGAGCATTCACCATGGGAGACGATTCGTCTATCCTCCGTCCCAACGGGCCGATGATGCGATCGATGAGCATGCGAACTTCATCGTCGCTCGAAAACGACATCCCGCTTTCATGGAGCACACCACCTCGCTCGAAGAAGATGGACTGCGTTGCGTTCACCATGATCTCGGTGACCGACTCATCGGAAAGAAGCGCCTCGAGCGGTCCCAAGCCCAACATGGAATCGATCAGTTCCTCAACCAAGCGATCCCGTCTCTCGGGTTCGACTTCGCGCAGCAAACCGTCTTCGAACTCGCCGCGGCAGATAGCCCGAATCTCGTTGCGCGCCTTTTCCGGGTTTTCGAGCGCAAGCTTTGCGATGGCGTCGGCCGAAAGACCTTCCCGAACCCTCGATCGAAGCGCTTCGAGAGCGTCGGCCTTCCCATACGTCTCTTGCGAGGAATCGGCATTCCCGGCAGCTTGAACACGGGCCAGAAGCGTCATAAGTCCGCGCTCCTTCCCCGCCTCCGGCGCGAGAAAAGGCCCCGGGGCTGCAGCTCTTCCCGGAAAAGCGCCGAATCGGCCCCGGCGGGGTCGGCAAGCAGAGCGTCGAGAAGCTCTCGCACGCTCTGGACGAAAGCGTTTCGGGAACGCGCAAGATCGCAAGCGAGCCCCGACCCGAGCATCTCCTCCACCTCGACGCCTCCGTCCTGCAGTTCGAACGCACTTGCACCCTGCATGGCGCAAGAAATATCGATCGACGAGAACAGCGAGCGCTTCGAGCACCGGTTCACCGCAAACGAGAAGGGGGTCGTCGCGATGCCGCATCGCGAGCAGAGTTCGAGCGCATGCCTGCACGCACGAAGGGACGAGGAGCGCTGGTCGACAACCATAAGCGCTTTCGACGACCTTTCGAGCAATGCCGCATGATGCTCTCCCCAGTTTGCCCCCGTGTTCGCCACGACAACGTCGAAGCAGGGCAAGACGGAATCGACGAGGGCGCCGAACTGGCCGGAAAGAGCCTCCGATTGCTCAAGGCGCCTCGGGGCGGCCAACACGCACGGCACGCCTTCCGAATACGGAACGGAGTCCATGCCCACCGCCCCCGAAAGGACCTCGTCAACCCCGAAAGCATGTTCCGCTCCAAGCAATTCGCGCATATCGCCGAACTGCAGGTCTCCATCAAGAAGAAGCGTCTTGCGCCCGCTCGCCGCAAGCAGAACCGCGGCAACAGCGGAAATCGCGCTCTTGCCAGCACCACCGCTACCGCTTGCAACGGTGATGAGAAGCGCCCGTTTCGCCTGGCCTTCAGCGAGCGTCGTCTTTTTCGCGGCGACGCTTTTCACGCTCGCACCATCCACCGCGCCTCCACCGGACGCATGAGAGGGCGCCGGTGCACCAAGGTTGAGGGAGCGCTCTTTCCAGAAGGCATAGCGCTCCGCCAGCGCCTGATGAGACAACGCCGCGTCGACCCCCGCCGCGCGAATCCGGCTCTGAAGCGATCCCGACGGCTGACCCGACAGAAGACTCACCCGTCTTCGAGGGTTGTCGCGTTTGATCGCGGCGGCAAGATTCACCGGCTCGACGTCGTCGCACGATGCCACCCACACTTCCTCTATCGGGACTTCCAGGCGAGCCCCCTCGCGCGCCGATTGGGCGCTCGTCCGAACGTCGAGCCAAGGCTGGCTGAACAGGTTTTCGCCGGCAAGCCCGATGACTTCAGGCCTTCGAGCGCTCTCCTCGTCGATGCACAACATGACCTTCGCACCCATCATTTGCTCCCTTCGCCGCGAACGTCGACCGGTTGACTTTGAGCGGCAACCGCGCCGGCACCTCCAGCATCGCCCGCATTTTCCCTGTTCAATGCATCGTCTGCCGCAGAGACCGTAGATTCTGCCTGACCGACTACGTCGTTTGCGGTCGCCGACGAATCCGTCGCTTGAGACCCGTTACCCTGGGCATTCCCGCTCGTCGGCAAAGGGTCGGGGACGTCGTCGCCGGGAAGCGCGAAGTACAGCTGCGACGATTGCGCGATTGAAACCACTTCCTGCACGTTTTCAGGGGAAAGAGCGAGCGTTACCCACGAAACGGAGTCCGCAGAGCCCTTCGCATTGCCGTTCGCGTTCGTAGACAAGACGAGCACGCCGTGCGCAACGAGCAGCGCCGAGGACTGCCCCGTCGCATACACGTCGACAAGCATTCCCGGCCGAAGCGCTCCCCCAACCGTCTGGACGTCGCGGGCGGGAACGCTCACGGCGGTTAAATCGTCGGGGACCTCAACCGCGGAAAGCGCCTCTTCGAACCGCTGCGATGCGATCACCTCGCCTTTGAGGATCGAAGACGTCGCCTGCTTCCCCACCACTTCCGCAGAAACGGTCACCGGGCTTTCGGGGAGAAGGTCGGCGACCCACATGCGCTTTTCGATCGACCCTTCATCAATCGTCTCGCCCGTCGCGATATCGCGCTTCGCCACGCAAACTTCGAGCTGGTCTCCGCCAAAGCGGTCGAGCGCTTCGGCTCGCGCGGCCTCGGCGCGGGCGCCCACGTCCTGCAGGTACAGCAAAACGCAGACCGCGCACGCTATTCCGCACACGATTCCGACAATCATCGTTCGAGTTCGTTTCATTCGGCCTCCACTCGTTGAAGTGGAAGCCATGCTAGATTCAGGGTTCAGCGGAACAAGACGGGGAAAGAGCCCGCAACACGCCTAGCGCCGGCGCAAAAGCACCCGCCAAGAAGAGGCGAAGTGCCCGCAGATTCGACCAGCTTCACGCGAAAAATCGCAAGAATCCAACAGCAATCCAACACGTTCCGCAGCGCAGAGGCCCGCGTCAAGAGAGTCCCGCCCCTAGACGAGGCAAAGAAAAAAGCCACCGGAAACCGATGGCTTTTGAATACCTGGTGGTCGCTGAGGGATTTGAACCCCCGACCCAGTGCTTGTAAGGCACTTGCGCTCCCGCTGCGCCAAGCGACCAGAAAAGAATTGCGCGAAACGCGCTCCGGTATTTTCCCACACCTTGCCGAAAATAGCAAAAAGTTATTCGGGGTCGACGGACGGGTACGGAGCGAATCCGAAGTGCTCCTCAAGCGCATGGGCGGTTTCCTCGGGCGTTTCCAGGCTCGTCTTCTTCCCCGCGCCGTTCTCGCGCACGTTCAAAACGCCGCGGCCGATGCTTTTGAACCCATGCTCGGTGCGGATGTTCGCCATCACCGTGTCGCGGAACACCGTTCCCGGC
>CAKTSW010000011.1 GCA_934613165.1 uncultured Ellagibacter sp. | reverse complement strand
CCATGACCGCGTCCATCACGACCATTTCCCGGAACGCTTCCTCGGCGCCGTGCTCGGCGGCGAAGGAAAGCATGTCGTCAATGTCGAACGTGCGGTCAAAAAAACGGTGCGCCGAGACGAACCCCTCGTCTTCCGACGTGAAAAGGGGGCATTTGCAGGCGAGCTTGCCGTGGAAGCGCACAAGCGAATAGGGAACGTGGTCGACTTTCGCGGCATCGAGCAGGTCGGAGGCGAGCTTCTCGGAATACGGCTCGAAGCCGGCGTTCGCGTAGCCGGTCGATCCACGCTTCAAAAGCGAAATCTGCCCGCCTTCGCGCACCCAGCATTTCGCGAACGATCCCGATGTGGCGAATTCGGGCGAAGCGGGCGAGTTCTGCCTGCCGCACATTCCGGTGCCGTCGAAGGCGATGCTTGCTATGACGTCATCGAAGGGATTGCGGTGGAGGGAAACGTCGTCCCAGGTCAAATCCTCATCTTCCTGCTTCATCCAGAAGGTGTCGGTAAGCGAAAGGCAGCGGACCATACCGATGAAGTCATGCCGGGTGGTAAGGCCCAACTTGCGCATGAGCCTTTCGATGGAGATGCGGTGCTTCGCGATGGCCCGCCCGTCGATCCAGTCGTTGATGTCGATGAACCCGTAGGGGAGGTAGGGATCGAATCGCTCTACTTCGGAATAACGGTAATCCGTGAGCCTTTTTTCTTCTTCATAGGTTGCGACGACGATGTCTTTGTTCATCAGCTGGTAAAGCATGGGGCCACCTCCTTCGGGCGTTCTTCGGAATGCGCTTATTATACGCCGCGCTGCATTGCCGGCCGCAAACAGGTAGGCGATGTCCCTCCTCGCACCAGGCGCGAAAGCCATTGCTGCTACCGAACCCAGCGGTTGGAGATGGGGGGATACGTCTTTGCTTTCTACCTATGATGATATTGGCCGTGGCGCTTGGTTTTCGGCCCGTGTTGGATGGCGAACTGCGGGCAGTAGTGCAGGCAACGCAAGCATTTCTCGCATTGGGGGGTGACCCATTCGGGCTTGCCGTCGCTTATCCGAATCGCTCCTACGGGGCAGCGCTTGGCGCACAGCCCGCATCCCGTGCAATGGGCTTCCACGGAAAAGCTGCTGGTCTTGCGCATGCTCTCGTAGTAGGCGTTCGCGATGGGGGTGAGGAACCCGGGTGCCTGGCGGTTCATGCATGGGCTGGCCTTGCGCGCGGCGATGGCGCGGCATACGGCTTCCAGCTGGCGGTCGGCCTCCCGGTTGATCTGCTCCACGCGGGCTTTGTCGCTCAAGTCGAACAGCGGGGTCCAGGTATCGGGCATCTTCACGCTGAATAGCTGCAGGTCGCAACCCAGTTTCCCCTTGAGAGCCTTTCGTGCGAAGGGGCCTGCCACGCCGGGCGTCGTCCCGTAGGTTGACACGAAGAAAGCGTACGAGGGGCGTGCGCCCGGCAGCGTCAATCCGCTGAGGAACCGCTCCACGATGGCGGGCACGCGCCAGCCGTAGGTGGGCGCGACGAAGCCCAGTTGCTCGCTCTCGGCAAGGTCGATGCTGGGGTCAAGGCCTTCCATGCTCACGGCTCGATCATCGGTGGCGCGCGCTATCGTCTTCGCGACATGCCTGCAGTTGCCCGTGGCGGAAAAGTAGATGATCATCGGCCTGCGCCCTCCTTTTCCAACGTGCCCAGCAGATATTCGAGGCACTGCATGGCGGTTTCCCGATCCAGATCGCCCTTTCCGGTGAAGCATCTTTCCAATAGCATCCATACGGTGTTGCCGTAGTGCTCGGCTACGATGGCAAGCGGGATGGGGTAGTTGTCCGAGCTGGGACATTGCTCGATCATGTTGGCGATGTTCCTTCGCATGCAGTTGTTCAGGGACCGGCACATGGCCCCGTCGGGCCGGTTGTGCCGAAACAGTTTCTCCAGTGTGTCCTCGTTGCGCTCCGCGTAGGTGTACAACATGGTGAACAGCGCGGCGGTTCTGTTTTCGTGGGGAATCTCCTGGAAGCGGTCAAGCTCGGCTTCGGCAACCACGATTTCCCAGCATGCGTCCATGACCGCGTAGATGTCATCGAAATGATTGTAGAAGGTCGACCGCGGGTAGCTGCATCGCTTGCAGAGCTCGGTTGCGCTGATGTCCTCCAGGCTCTTTTCCTGAAGGAGCTTGAAAAGGGTCCTGGTGAAATCCCTGGTCACGCGCTTGGCGAAGTTTCCGTCGACGTCTTTCTGCTTTTCTCTCATATGAGGCTCTTCCTGATGATGCTTGTCTGGTGGACAACTGTCCACCAGACAAGCATAAGGGCTTTTTTCCGCGATGGCAACAAACAGATTCGGGCGATTGGACGCACATGGACGATGAGGCGAAAGTGTCCAGCTGTGGTTGCGCGAAGAGGTGCGATGGGGGAGCGCTTCGCGTCGCCGTGCTTTCGGCCGCGCGCGTGCGTTGGCCGATTCTAATAATAGTTTACCGTGCTATACTTTCTCGAGAAATGAACGGGTGCGGCGTAAATCGTCGCCTTCGAGCAGGGAAGGGCATCATGGGCGTCAAGCAACAGAAGGACATCGAGAAGTTCCTTGCCGGCCGGCTCGATAGCGGCACGGCGCACGAGCTGTTCGCCCGTCAATCCGAGCTGCTCGGACAGCTCGTCTTCAACGCGGCGGGCAAGTCGGCGAGCCAGATGAAGGAGCTCGAGCAGACCATCCTTCCCCGCGTTGCGCTCTACAAAGCGCTTATGGAAAGCTCGCTTCCGCACGAACGCGCTTTCGAATTCATGCGCTCGTACATGATGGACGTCGTCGCCGCGGAAAAGCATGCGTCCACGGTGAAAATGCAGGTTGTGCCCGGATTCTTCGGCATCTACAAGCGCGTGTTTTTGCGCGTCATGCGCACAAGCGACCTTTGGGAAAGCTCGCAGGCCTCAGGCCCCGACTTCTTCGACGCGTCTATCACGAAGTGCCTCTGGCACGACGCCTGCGTCGAAAACGGCTGCCCGGAGCTCTGCCCTTTGTTCTGCGACGTCGACGACGTGAACTACGGCGGCCTTTCGAAGATGGGCTTCTCGCGCACGAAGACCCTCGGCTACGGCGGCGACTGCTGCGACTTCCATTTCTTCCGAACGGAAAGGGGCTAACATGCGCATTCTCGTGTACGGGGCGGGTGTTTTGGGCTGCGAGCTGGCGCATTGCCTTGCCGCAAACGCCGAATCGGAGGTGGCGCTTTTGGCACGCGGCGCATGGGCCGACGAACTTGAAGCGCGCGGCCTGCGCATTCACCACAGCGTGCAGCGCAAAGACACGGTCGACCGTTTGCGTGTGATAAGGTCGCTTGAGCCGGGCGATGGGTACGACGTGGTGTTCGTGGTCGTGCAGTCCTCGCAGCTGGGGGAGGTTCTTCCCGTGCTTGCGGCGAACGAGTCGGCGCGTTTCGTGTTCGTGGGCAACCAGCCGGACGCTGCCGGCGTCGAGCGTGCGATCATGGGATCGTCGGATGCTTCGAAGGAATGCGCGTTCGGGTTCTTCTCGTGCGGGGGCAGACGCGAAGGCGGGCGTGTCGTGACGGCGCACCTTAAGCACAAGCTGACGGTGGGCGGGGCGAAACGGCCCTTGTCCGACAGCTTCGTCGCTGCGCTATCCCGAGCGCTTGTCGGCACGCAGGTCGAGATCGCACGAGAGGACCAGATGGACGGTTGGCTCAAGTGGCACGCCGCCTGCATCCTTCCCATGGCCTACCTCGCGTATGCGAGAGGATGCGATTTAACGCGCTCGACCAGGGCCGACCGTGCGCTTTATCTTGATGCGTGCGCCGAGCTCGGGCGGGTGTTTCGCGAGCGGGACATCCCCATCAGGCCGAAGGGCGACGAGGAGTACTTCGTCGGCGGGCCGAAGCGCGCTTTCATGGCGGCGTTTTACGGCGTGGTGTTCAAGACGTTCCTCGGCCGGCTGTGCGTGACGGACCATTGCCTGCATGCCGTGAGCGAAATGCGATTCATGGCCGACTCCCTTGAGCGTGCGCTCGGGCTTGACGTGCGGCCGGATGCCGCGCCGTCGTATCGCAAGCTCAAGGGCATGATGCCGTCATGGGAAGCGCTCACCGCCGATCCGCGCTGTGGTATGTGACGGGCGCGCCGTTCATGTGTCACTCACCCAGGCGGGGCGCGATTTTGAAAGGGTGTACGTCGATCGCTTCTACGATTGGGCGTGCGACCAGCTTGTCGATGTGAGCGAACAGGATCTCGTGGTAGCAAGGCGCGTGATAAAGGCCGCCCACGAAGTGATGGTGTCGGGCGGGTTCGATCCCGGCGATTATTCGCTGCGGCCGGGCAACCGCGACGGGGAACCCGTCGGCGATAAGGCTTGCAGGAAAAATGGATAAGGAAGTGTTGTTGCGTGCCAAGTGAGTATAAACGCCGCATTGACCTGCGGTTCATCCTGTCGATTGCCGCGTGCGGCATCATGTCGTTTTCGGGAGTCGTGGTGGAAACGGCCATGAACATCACGTTTCCGGCGCTTATGAGCGAGTTCTCGGTCGACACCGCCACCGTCCAGTGGATCACGACCGGGTACTTGCTGGTGCTTTCCATCATCATGCCGGTTTCCGCCCTGCTCAAGCGGCGGTTCCGCTCGCAGCATCTCTTCATCGCGGCGATCGCGCTGTTCATAACGGGAACGTTGCTGTGCGCATGCGCGCCGGTGTTTCCCCTGCTCGTCGCCGGGCGCATCGTGCAGGGCATCGGCACGGGCATCGCGCTGCCGCTGATGTTCAACATCGTCATCGAGCAATCGCCCATCGACAAGATCGGGCTCATGATGGGCGTGGCTACGCTGATCACCGCCACGGCTCCCGCCGTCGGCCCCTCGGTGGGCGGTCTCGTGGTGACGATGTGGGGATGGCGCGCCATCTTCCTCGTGCTGCTTCCGTTCCTTGCGCTTTCGGCCGTCATGGGCATCACCTGCATCCGCCAGGTGGGCGAGACCAAACCCGTGAAGTTCCGCCCGGCGCAGTTTCTCGCCCTTGCCGGAGCCTTCGCGTGCCTCATCTTCGCCACCTCGTCGGCGTCGACTGCTGGGTGGTTGAGCGCGCAGGTGCTGGCGCTCGTTGCGCTGTTCGTGCTGCTCATCGGGCTGTTCGCGAAGCTTTCGATCGGCTCGGACGCGCCCCTTGTGCGCATCGAGATCTTCAAGACGAAGCCATTCACCTTGAGCGTGTTGTACATGGTGCTGTTCCAGGGCATCGTGCTGGGGATGGGCTACCTGATTCCCTATTACGCGCAGGAAGTGGGCGGATACAACGAGTTCATGGCTGGGTGCCTTCTTCTGCCCGGTTGCATCATCGGCGCGATTCTCGCTCCCATGGGCGGGCGCCTGCTCGACGTCTTTGGGGCCCGAAAGCCCATTACGGCAGGTGCGATACTGCAGTTCGTGGCGCTTGTCTGCTTTACCCTCTTCGCGGTCGGCGGCGATCCTGTGCTGTTCGCCCTGATCTACCTTATCGTGCCGATTTCCCAGGGTTTTTCCATGGCGAACTCCATGACGAACGGCTTAAGCTATCTTCCTCAAAACCTGAAGACCGACGGTAACGCCGCCTTCAACACGTTGCAGCAGCTCGGCGGCGCGCTGGGAACCGCCGTTGCGACGTCGGTGATGAACATGGCCCAGGCCTCCGTGCCGGGCGATCTTTACTCGGGAACCTTGCTGGGCACGCATACGGCGTTTCTCGTGCTGCTCGGCGCGTCCGCCGTGGCGATGGTGCTGGCGATATCGGTGTTCGTCGTGCAGAAGAAGGGCCGAAAGGGGAAGGCGTCTGCGCCCGCCTCTGCGCAAGACGCTTCCGCCCAGAACGCCCCTGTGCGAACGGGGGACAAGGCCTAAGCTTGCAAGCCCAAGAGTTTTAGCGATCCGATTAGTCCGCGATTTGCGAAGGTTCCTTCGAGCATATAATTTCGCTTGATCGATTAGTGATGGGAGAAGCAACCTTGGATAAAGAGCAGGCCTTGGCCTTTCTGCACGACACCGTCACACCGTCGCTCGGGTGCACGGAACCTGCGTGCGCCGCGCTTGCCGCCGCGGCGGCTGCCGGCGAGCTGCGCGGAAGCGTCCGGAGCGTGTCTCTGACGGTCAACCCCGGTCTCTACAAGAACGGGATGTCCGTCGCCATTCCCGGCTTCGACCGGGTTGGCATGGATTACGCCGCCGCTCTCGGCGCGCTTATCGGGACGGACGCCGGCGAGCTGCAGATATTCGAGGCCATCACACCGGAAATCGCGCAGCAGGCGAAAGAGCTTGTGGCGTCTGGCAACGTGAGCGTGGCGGTGGACTACGGGCGGAAGGGCATCTACGCCTCGTGCGAGGTCGCGTCTGGAAACGAGATAGCGCGGGCCGTCATCGAAGGGAGTCACACGAACCTCGTGATGGTTAGCCGCAACGGAGCGGTTTGCATGCGGAAGGAGCGGCCGGGGGAGGGCGGCGGCGAAGATTTCGCTTGCTCTCTGAAGGGGATGACCATCGCGGAGATGAGCCGCCTGGTAGACGACATGGCGCCCTCCGAGCTGGATTGGCTCGTCGACGGGGCCGTCGTAAACGATGCCATGGCCGACTGGGGTGCCAAGCATCCTAGCCCCGTGGGAATCGCGGACGCGCTGGGCGCGGGCTTTAACGGCAGCGAGGTGGATGCGATGATGTGCGCCGTAGGGGCGGCGATTGAGTCCCGCCTGGACGGCTGCCCGCGTTCCGTCACCAGCAGTGCCGGGGCCGGCAGCAAGGGACTGGCGTTGACGATCCCCCTAAGCGTCGCCGCGCGGTATGCCGGCTCGTCTCGCGAGCGGCTGGCCCGCGCGTTGGCGTTCGGGCATTTGGCCAACAGCTACATCAACGCGTCGATCGGGAAGCTATCGGCCGTTTGCACCTGCGCCGCGGCGGCGTCCACGGCGGCGGCTGCGGCGCTGGTCAAGCTGTGGGGCGGCACCGAGGAGCAGATGGGATTCGCCATCCGGAACATGACCGGCGCGGTTTCCGGCATGATCTGCGACGGCGGGAAAACCGGATGCGCCATGAAGCTCGCGATGGCGACTTCCGCGGCGTATCTGTCTGCGCAGATGGCGATGGGCGACTCGGTGCTGCGGAAAAGCGACGGCATCTGCGCCGCCACGCCGGAACAGTGCATCGCGAACGTGGCCCGAATAGCCAACGTCGGCATGGCGAACGTCGACGCCGAGATTTTGAGGATTATGCTCGCGAAGAAATAGTTTTCCGTTTCTGTTTGCATGATGGACAGCTGCCCTACGGCGGCTGTCCATCATGCCTATCCCTCTCTTTCCTCGATGCGCTTTTTGTAGCTTTCGCCCCAGGCCCACATGGCGTCGAGCACGGGTTTAAGCGTCTGCCCGAGTTCGGTGAGCGAGTATATCCTGGCCGGCGAGGAGCTTACGCTCAACGATCGCGGCAAGGTGTGCATCTTGTCGCTTTATTATCCCAGTTCATCTATCGAGTAGATGCTGCACCTCTCGTAGCGATAACCGTGGCGTCTCGCTGTGCAGCGAAACCCCGCAGATAGGCAATGCTTTTTACGCCGAGGTTACTCCGCTCTCTAAATGAGGACTGCCGCTTAATGCAACGATATTCATAGGATTTTCCCCTCTCTGGCACCGCAGACACACGGCGCATACCCTTTAGTTTATAACCAAGAACGGAGCGAGGTGTTCAATCGCCCGGGTTTCGCCATGATACAATTGGCGGGAATCGAGTACTTGCAAGGAGGCGTTCCGTGGGGCTCAGCAATATCCTTGACGACGTCCGGAGTCGCGCCGAATTCCGCGCCTGGCTTGCCACAAATAGCCGGACCGAGGTCGAATGCTACCTCCGCCTCAAACGCGGTCGTCCCGTCGACGACGGCGAGACGTTCTGGTACCTTGACGCCGTCGAGGAGGCACTGTGCTTCGGCTGGATTGACTCGACCGTTCGAAGCATCGACGGGGCGGCATGGCAACGTTTTGGCCCCCGCAAGCCAAGAAGTCCGTGGACCGAGCTCAACAAGGAACGCGTCCGTCGCCTTGAGAAGCTCGGCCTCATGACGGAAGAGGGGCGTCGGGTCCTGCCCCCGATGGGCCCGCGAAGCTTCCGCATCGACCCAGGCGTAGAGCGTGCGCTCAAGGACGCCCGTTGTTGGTCGAAGTTCAGGAGTTTCCCTGTGCTCTACCAGCGCATTCGAGCCTATAACACCGCTTTTCACAAGAAGGACCCGGCCGTCTACGAGCGAAACCTCGCCAACTTGATTGCCCACACCAAGAAGGGCGAGCTCTACGGCGAGTGGAACGACTACGGTCGCCTTCTCGACTATTAGCCGCAAACGCTGCGATTGCGCAGAGGTCGCAAATGCCGTGAAAAAAGAGCTCCCGACTCTTTATCGCAGGTGGGGGCTTGCAAAGTTCGATAAGCAGCTATTCCCAGTCAGCGACTAATCCAGTACGGGTGCTGCCGATACGCTCCGCGCCATACCGCCTAAGGGCTGATTCGTGCGCAATTTGGGCGAATCAAGCCCTTGATTCGCGGTTTTGGGCATGACTCAATTGATTCGCGAAACCGCAGGTCGCTCCTTTAATCACTCCCGGGTTTCCGCCGGGATTCGTAGCAGGTGGCTTGAAACGGGGTGATTCGGAGACCAACCCGTGCATGTCGTTATCGATTCATCTTCTTCAAGTTCGCAAGCTTCCATTGAGCCTCCGGGCTCGCGGCAGCGGCGCTGGCAATGTCGCACCCACCGAAGAGGATTTCGGGACGATATTCTCCTTTGGCGAACAATTCCAAATAGAGTCTCTCGCCGTCGTTTCTGGGCAGGATGTAGGCCGACGTGAACTCCTCCGCGTCGGCCATCAAGTCTGCTAGCGTCGGCTCCCTATCCCTCGAATGCAGCATCGGCAGCAGCTGGTCTTCGAGGTCCTTCTGTCGATCTTCGAACCGCTTGCTCCGGCCTTCGAACTCGTTCGGAAAGCATGCGGAGACGGAAGCGTAGTAGAGGAGCACCTTGTGAACGATGCCGTCGGGATCGCCCGTGACGTCAAAGTGAGCCTTGAGGTTCGATATGTCGTAGAGATCCCTTATTTTCACCCTGTCGAAGAAGGCTTTGACCTTGCCGCCCGCAAGCTCGGCATCCTCGAACATGGGAACGCCAACATCGGGGCGAAGATGGCAGCTTCTAGAGCGGATTGGGAACAGCGGGGACCTGTTCATGTATATGCAGTCAATCTTCACGTGGTCGGTTCCCCAATCGCCGCGGTAGCGGAGCACGAACGTCCTGCCCGCATGGCCCCCGTCGCCGGCGGACACGTCGTAGCCCTGCCCTCTGCCTACCTCCTCGATGGCGCGTTCGATGAAAGGCCGCTCCCTCAGCATCTCCTCCCTGGTCAACGCGCCGACGTAGGAGATGTCGATGTCGACCGAAAGGCGCGGGATATCCAGCATGAAGAGGTTTATCGCGGTGCCGCCGTGCATGGCGAGCTTCCCTTTTAGGTCGGGGTGCCGCTGCATCTCGTCGAGCAAGTCGAGAAGTCGCTCGATCTTGTCGAGCGTCCTCGGCTGGAATCCTCCTGCGTCTATAGCATCCATTTTCCGATTTCCTCCTCTTCCTCGGGAAGGCACAGCCTCCATCGCCGCGACCAGCCGCGCGATTCGGTTGAATCCTTGTCGAGCTTGAAGGGCCCGCCCTTCGCCATCCCCTCGAACTCGTCGAGCACGTCAGAGGAGATGCGCCATTTGCCCACTTTCTGCTCGAGCAGCCAGCCCGTCCTCGCTGCGAGCGATGCTGATTGGGCGGAGACGAGATCCTTCAGTGCTTCTACGTCTATGTAGGGGAACAGCGAGATCGACATTAGGGCCTCTTCGATGCCGCCGCAGCGGTCGGGGTGGCTGAGGCAGTCGACGATGGTCTGCTCGCGCGTCGTAACCACGGTTCGCATACCGTCCCTGCCGCGCACCGATTGGGTCGGGAGGCCGTTTGCGAGGGGGAACGGAGTGTACGAGATGCCGGAATACGCAAAAGTGCTTTTGATAGCTGCCGACCTGAACTGACAGGTGCTCCCCACGTTATGGGCAACGCCATGGACCTCGAGCGCCGAATGGAACGAGACGACGGCCTTAGAATCGATTGCGAAGAGGAGCTCGAACGAATCGATTTCCGCTGTGGTGAACCGCCCCGATTTGGAAACGTAGACCCCGCGCCTCGCTCTCTCGATCTGCCCGGCATCAACGGCGCGCCTGAGCGTCGTTTTCGCCGACGAGTCGGACATCCCGCAGTTCTCGGCAAGCTGGGAGACGGTGAACGCGTGGGTTCGGTCTATGTAATCTTTGAACTTCATACTGAGCGATTTTAATGGAAAGGGCTACATTTTGTCCACCTTTCCATCGATTCTCGTCAGCAAACATAATGATTGCGCTTAACCATGAGGTGGTTGCTTGATTGGTGGGCGCGTCAATCGTATGGCAAATGCGCTATATGTACGCCACGAAGAGGGAAGAGTCTGCTACTTCCTCGTGATGCCGCGACCAAGCATGGCGGGTCCCTGTTGGCAGGTGCATCGATGTTGGATGCGCTAGCAGCTGGACCGATTCGAGTTTCCTTGATTTTCTGCGCTGCCAATGGTATAAGGTAATTGGTTTTCCGTTAGGAAGGCTTCCAAGTGCCGGGGACGTTTTCCCCGGCTTTTTTCTTATCCGGGAGAACAATGCGAGAACTCAGCATCTTCGTCGACGAGTCGGGAAGTGACGGCCTTTCCGACCGCCATTACCTGCTCACCGTCGTCATGCACGACCAGTCCGACGGCATCGCGGGCTCGATCGAGTCGTACGAGGGCGCCCTACGGGCCAAGGGGCTCCCGGACATACCGTTCCACGCGTCGCCGCTCATGAATGGCAAGGATCAATATGCGGGCCTCGACCTGAGGGTGCGCAAGATGCTGTTCGGCTCGTTCCGCGTCTTCTTTCGTCACACGCCCGTGAGATATCACACCTTCGCATATGCGACCAAGGAGTTCGCCTCGCTCGAGAAGCTCGCGGGGACGATGCGCAGGGACCTTGTGAACTTCCTGTTCGACAACCTCGCGGAGCTGCAGACCTACGACGCGGTCAAGGTCTACTACGACAATGGCCAGCATTCCATCGCAGAATCGCTCCACCGCGCGATCGAGTACGCGCTGTCGAAGGACGCGGTCGTCTACCGTTCGGCGCAGCCCTCCGAGTACAGGCTGTCGCAGGCGGCGGACTACATCTGCACCATGGAGCTCACCGCGATCAAGTACGCCGAGCACACGGCAACCGCCACGGACGAGAAGTTCTTCGGCAAGTGGTCCGACTTCAAGAAGGGCATTCTGAAGGAGACACGCAAGAAGCTCATCTGACAAGTGCCGCCTGATTCGTTAAGTTCGTACGCAACCCTCCACCGATACTTGACGTATGGGGTTGTGAAAAACCATTTAGCTGCATAATGGACTCTAGTTAGAAACCCTTTGGGTTTGCGGGGGCGGGATCGTGAGAGCGATTCTGCCCTATTTTTTGCCCCTATCTCTTGCGCGGTTCAATGGCTTAGACACAGTTTGCGAGCACTTGGCTTCCGCATTCGCTCCCCATCCGCCACATCGCTGTCAGACAAAATAGCACGAAACGATAACGCTCACTGCGAATGCCATTCCGAGCAACTAATTTTATTTCGCTCATCATCGGGGTTATCGTGCCGTTTCCTTTGTTTCTAATATCCAGAACGAGATTCTCTACGCAGAGGAGCTGGCCAACACCAAACCCTGCGAAACCAAGAAATGAGGACGCAAACGAAAGCGATCATGCAGGTCCGATTAGAGCTCCCTTCGCTGCCACGTTCATATCGAGCCTAGGTGTCACTGTCCCCGCATTCCCAGTGCCGCCCCGTGCCGCCGCGTTATAATGCTGCAAACGCATTTGTATTGCATTTCGAGCGATGGGAGCGCAGATGCCTGACAGCTACAAGGAGCTCATCAAGAGCAATCCCGACGAGACCGAGATCAGGAGCTTCCTGGTGGACGGAGACCAGGTCTCCGTGACCTTGCGCATCCCCGACACCCTGCGCGATGCGGCGAAAGAAGAGGCGGCCCTGCGAGGCATGAGCTTCTCCGCCTTCGTGCGCACCTGCATGATCGAAGAGCTCGCGAAGAAGGGACAGTAGCCCGTGGCCGAGCCAACCTATGACATCTCGGTCGAGGGTTTCATAGAGTCCTTCGACCGCCGATACCCGACTTTCATTCTCAAGACGCTGCTGTGCGACCGCACGACGGGGCGCAACATCATCTGGGCTGATAACGAGTACGAGGCCCTGGGTGACGGCTACATGAGCGACGATGAGATAACCGTCGAGAAGATCACGGGTACCAGTTCCGGCGTTATCAAGCCGCGCATCGCCAAACAACAAGAGAAGCAATCGCAACGAACCAAGAGCCGGGGCGAGGTTTTTACTCCTTCATGGCTGTGTAACCAGATGAACAACGATTTGGACGAGACGTGGTTCGGCAGGCGTGACGTTTTCAATGCCGAGACAGCCTCAGAGGATGGCATCAGAACGTGGATTACCGCGGCAAATCCGATTGCTTTTCCGAAGAAGAAAGGTCATGGGTGGCACGCTTATGTGGAAGCTCCCAAACTTGAGATTACCTGCGGCGAGGCGCCGTTCGTGTGCTCACGCTACGACACCGTAACGGGCGATGAGCTGCCCGTGCGTGAGCGCGTGGGCTTCCTCGACCGCAAGCTTCGCATTGTGACCGAAAAGACCAAGACTCGCAAAGAATGGGTACGCCGGGCACTCGATGCCCTGCGCGCAACATACGGTTTCGAGTACCAGGGCGACAACTTGCTCATCGCACGCATCAACGTGCTCGAGACGTTCGTTGAATATCTTCGTGAGCGTTGGGCATCGGAGCCCACGCAAGAGGAGCTCGAACAGGCGGCATGGATTGTTTCCTGGAACTTTTGGCAGATGAACGGCTTGACCGACACCGTGCCCACCAACAAGATGGATGCAGAGGCGAAATCGACCCTAGGGACGTTCGAGAGGCCCGAGCCGGAGGCGATGCAACCGTCGCTTTTCGACCTGCTCGATGACGTGCTTCTTGGTGGGGAGGCTGAAGGGAATAGGGGAGAGCCGAAGGGCACGGTGCCCCTTTGCGTGATCTACGACTGGAAAAATAGCGAACCGTTTGAGTTTGCGACATTGAAAAGGCGGGTGGTCGATACCATGATTCACAGCACAGCACAGCACAGCACAGCACAGCACAGCACAGCACAGCACAGCACAGCACAGCACAGCACAGCACAGCA
>CAKTSW010000010.1 GCA_934613165.1 uncultured Ellagibacter sp. | reverse complement strand
GCCGCCAGCAGATCCGACACCGACGATGCGACCTCGCGCGCCAGGGCGCCGCCGTGCGCATGGGGGCATGCCGCGCAGTCCCCCGTGTGCAGGACGACCCGCTTGCATCCGCGCAGCGCCATCTCCACGAAAAGCGACTCGTCAAGGCGCCCCATGCACATGACGTCCGGCACCTCCCCCGACGCCTCCCCGCCGCCGACGTTGCTCGAGCAGCGAAGCTCGAGCGAGCCCTCCGACGAGGAGATCTTCGCCGCGCAAGCGGCGGAAAGCTCGCGGTCGGTCGGGTTCTTCGCCTCGAGCGCGCATGTCGGGCACGCGGTCGCACAGGTTCCGCACCCGATGCAGCGGTCGGGGTCGAGCGAAAGCGTCTCGCCGTCGAAGGCGATGGCCCCCGTCGTGCAGACCTCGGCACATCGCATGCAATGGGCGTTTTTGTTGCGAATGCAGATGCAGCGCTCGGGATGCACCCCCAAAAGCGTGCTGTCGATGCCCTCCCATACGCCGAGGATCGCCTCTTTCATCGCCCGTCACCGGCTCTGCCAGCATCGGGGATGCCGAGCACGAAGACGCTCGGCGACACCGTGGCGATGCGCATGCCGCGTTCCGCCCGAATACGGTCCATCTCGAGTTTCAGGCGCTCGGCTTGCTCGAGCCCGATGTCGGTGAAGCTCGTCACATGCATCGAATCGGTTGCGCATGAAAGCGCCGCGTACAGGCGCGCCTCGTCCTTGCGGCGCACGCGGTCGCGCTTGTCCTCTTCGAGCTGAGCCGCATCGAAGTACTTCGCCTTCGGCACGATGCCGTTCACCGCGCCGCAGAAGACGACGACGCGAAACTTCTCGCCCGCCATGCCCTCGGGCGCGCAAGCGAGCACGGCGTCGTCCGCCGAGCGGGTCGGCTCTGCCGCCGCATGCGCCAAAAGGGCCGCAAGAGCCGGGGCGTCTTCGCCTCCGGACAGACCGTGCCGCCCATTGGCGCAGCTTATAAGCCGCATGATGCCGCTAGCGGGCTTCCCGTCGTTTACCTGGGAAAGCGTCGCGGCAAGATGGAGAAGCTCGCTTCCTCGGGCGCCTTCGAGCTTTCCCAAGGCGAAGAGGGCCTCGTCGAGGGCGGTCACGACGTTCGCCGAGTCGGCGATCGCGCCGATCTTGGGGTATTTGCCCGCCCGAATCCCCTCGAGCACGGCGCGCACGCCGCATCCGTCGGCCTTCGCCGCCTCGCGGATGCGTATGAAGACGGCGCTGTTGCCCGTGTACGACCCGAACCCGCACCACGCGCGCCAGGCCATGTCGTCGTCGGGGTTCGCGGCGAGCGCGATCATGCTCGCCAGGCGCGCGGCGTCGTTGCGTTTCTCGTTTTCGAAGCCGACCGGGACGACGTCGTCATCGGGCACGACCGAGACGGGAACGCCCGCGCGGCGCAAGGCCGACGCCGCGTTCGCGAGCCACAGCCCACTCACGCCGCTTATCGCCATATCGCTCCAGGCGACGCCTCGATCGTGAGCCTCCTTGAAGATGCCCACGATGCCCTCGAGCTCGGCAGCGGGGGTGGCGAAGGCTCGGCGCTCGCCTGCGCCCGCCTGCGACCCCTCGCCGAGGGCGCACGTAAGGGACTCGAGCCCCATGACCTCGTCTGCGCGAATCGCGTCCAGCGCCTCGCATACGCCCCGGCTCGCGCGGCTCGCGCCCAGATCGACGACGCGCGCGTTCGGGAACGCCTCCAAGAACTCGGCGTCGCCCGTCTCGCAGGGAAACCGGAAGCGGACGGGGGTCGCCGGGGCGTCATCCCACGACACGACGATTTCCCGCTTCGCCAGGGCGCAGCACGCACGCTGCATGGCACGCCCCAAGAGCCGATAGTCGTCGACGAGCACGTGCTGCGCGCCGACGCGCGCGGCGAAGGACCCGTCTTCCTCAAGACAGCGGCAAATGACGCACGAGGCGCGCTCGATCGTCGCCACCTTGTAAAGGGAGAGATACCCCTCCTCGTAGGAGAGCATGCCCGTCTCTTCCCATTCGAAGGGGAAGTCATCGGCTCGCTCGCCCAGGTCGCTGTAGGTGCGCTCGAAGAACCCCGTCATCTCGCGCAGGCGCTTGGGCTTGATGCCGCTCGTCTTCAAATCCTCGAAGAGCATCTTCTGCTCGAAGGGCATCATGAGGCGGGCGGGATGGCCCAGGTGCGCGGCGACTTCCGGCTCTCCAAGCAGATCGGACGCCAAGCGCTCGGCGCTGACAAGGCGGACGGAGCCCCCATCGCCGAAGGCGCTAAGCCGTTTGCCCATTTCGCGCAGGCCACCCGGGCAGGCGGCGACAACGAGGACGTCCTCGCCAGCCGCCGCAAGCTCGCAAGCGCGCGCGGCGAGGGCAGCGGTTTTTCCCGTCGATGAGGCGCCGCGGACGAGCAGCGCGTCTTTCTGGTTGCAACCCATACGGCATCTAGTCCTCGTCCGCAGCGACGTTAAGGCCGTCGTCGAGGCTCGCCCCGAAGTCGACGGCGAAGGCGTCCGCGTCGGCGCCTTGCGCGTCCTCTTCGATTCCCAGGATCTCGTCGAGCATCTGCTTCGTCAGCTGCAGATACCCCACCAGCATGAAGCTCAGGCCGCGGTAGAAGTCGGTCTTCGCGAAGTTGCGCATCTCGGAGGCGAGCATGGGAACCCACGCAAGGGGGTGCGAGACGACGAACCCACGCAGCGTGGTCAGGAAGAACTCGGCATGTTCGACGTCGTTTCGCTTGAACGCGTTGGCCGCACGGACGAACATGCGCTGGATGAACTCGAATTCCACGGAAACGTGGTCCTCGCTGTTGCGCCAGCTTTCCTGCTTGTCGAGGCCCTGGCTGCGGTAGATCGCGAGGACCTCGGTGCGCGCGCCCTGCATGAGCAGGCGCTTCGAGCTCGTGTAGGCGGACTCGTAGGGGTAGGCGGCGCTGTGCCCGTCGGACCCGTGCCCGATGAAGGTCGCCGTGTAGTCGGCGGCCATATCGTCAAGCGCGCCCTCCCAGGTCTTGGAAAGGTACCCTGCGATGAGGCGGCTCGATTCGGAGACGTTGTCGTTGCCGCTCGACAGCGGGTAGAGCGTCTCCATGAGCGTGGCGAGAAGGCCCTCGTCGACTTCCTTGTTGCAAAGGTGGGCCATGAGCCCGAAGGCGTCGGCGTAGCTGCGGCACAAATCGTGCAGCTCGGCATTGCCCACCGTATCCGCGTCGCGCGCGTCCGCGACCTGGTCCTCGGCGCCGATCGCGCCCTGTGCGTTCTGCTCGGTCATTTCCCTGCCCCCTCTACTTTTCCGCGCCGGGCAAGCCCGGGTCGGCCACGTCGTCCATCTGCTTGAGCGATGCGCGCCCCACGTCGGTTATGCACCAGGCGCCGCGCCATTCGACCGCGTCGGCGCGCTCGAGCCGCTCGAGGAAGTGCCCCGCGTAGAAACGCGGCTTCTGGACGAGCGGGTCGTCGTCGACCGCCGCGGCGATTTCCGGGAGCTCGACGCCGTCGGGGCTTTCCGCGAGCATCGACAGCACGCGCTTGTAGATGGGAAGCGTGTGCGGGAACTCCCCGTAAATCTTGGCGAGCTGGGCGTACGGGTCGTGGGCGGCGACGCGGGCGGTACCTTCGTCGGTCGCCTCCCAGAAGCTCTTCGGCGCAGGTCGGGGCTTCAAGAATTCAAGACCGTCAACGACGACGAGCTCGGGCTCGTTCACGAAGTCGCGATAGAGCGTCCCGTCCTCGACGACGTGCTTGAGCGCGCCCGCCGCCTCGAGCATCGCGCAGAAGTTCGACGTCGAATAGACCGAGGCGTTGAACTGCTGCATCTCGCCGACGACGCGATCGAGCTCGTCGAACGGGGCGCGCTTACCGCATGCGGACAAAACGGCGATGAGGATCCGGCGCTGCGGCCCCATCTTCGAGAAAAGGTCGTCTATGCGCTCTTCGGCGGTGCGCGTGTCGGCCTTTTTCCTCACGACCGGCGCCTTCGCGGTCTGCGTCGGCGTTTCGGGGATCCAGGAGCCGTTTTCCGTGTCGATTCCCTCGGTGCTGAATCGGTCGTCGATAGCCTGCTCGAGATCGAACCCGTCGTCGAACAACGACGAAAGATCTCGCGAATCTGTTGGTTGTGGCATTCTCGCCCTCCCTCTTTTTTCTTCAGCCGAAGCTCCCTTGTCGCGCGGATTCGCGATCGTTCCCCTCGAACGGAGGAAGCCCGGCATACGTCGCAATCGTGGGTTCGAGCGGCGCTTATCTACCTGTGCAGTATGGGAAGCGAGTCGATGCGGTCAACGCGATGTCGATTCCATTTGGGAATCCTCGATGCCCTTTGTAATCAGTCGAATCCAAAACGTGCATGGCAAGTTGTTGACGAAAGCACCGCGGCGGCGGCACAATCGGAAACGGGTTCGAGAGGCACGTTGACAAAGAGAGGAATAGGTATGTCCGTAAGACCATCCGTCATCCTGACGGTAAACGTCGATTCGCGTCTCGACCCGAACTCCGAGCTCACGCAGGCGATCAAGCGCTCGTATCTGTACATCGCGCCGACCCGCGTGAAGTTCCACGAAGAGGAGATCAGCGCCGAGAAACGCGCAGAGATCGAGACAGCCGCGACCGACGAGGACGGCAACGTCGACGCGGGGAAAGAGGCCGCCGCGTCGCTTAAGATCGTTCCGGCGCGCTGCATCATGCGCATCGCCATACGGCTGCACAAGCCCTACTGGGAAACCGACAACCCGGCGGCCGTCGAGCTATGGGATTCCATGATGGACCGCTGGCTGCGAAACGTCACCACAAAGGTGTCGAACACCATGGTCGCCTTCAACACGATGCGCCACCGCAACGGCGGGCTTGAGGTGCCCTTCAGCTCCGTTCAGTACGAATTCGACGGGAAAGCCCTCATCGACGTCGAGCTCACGCCCGACTGCGCCATACCCGATAACGCCCCGGCGGTCATCAAGCAGGTGCGCGCATGGTTCAATTCGGGCATAACCGCCCAAAGCGTCGCCGTGGCGCGCGTGGCACTCGACGAGCAAGACGCCCGCAAGCTCGACGCGAGCACGGCGCACATCCTGTTCGCCGACGGCACCTCTCGAAAAGTCGCGCTATAGAAGCACCCGGCCGAGCGCCCATTCGGGCGCTCCGTCTCGCCGTCCTTAAACGGCGCGCGGGGCCTGTCGTCAGGCGGGGCCGCCGGCACCCGGCACGCGGGCGGGCGCGCCGGTTAAATGCATTCGAAGGTCGGGCAGGCGCTTGCGAAAAGCGGCGTCTTCTTGAGCACGTCCGCGAAATCGTCGATGAACGCCGGCGCGTCGTTCTCCTTGAAGATAAGGTCGAGCGGCGTGAAGGCGGTCGCCTCGGCGATGGGAAGGACGACCGCGCCCTCGATGAGGGCGTTGCCCGCAAGGGCGTTGGGGGACAGCTCGCATTTCGGGATGAGAAGGACGTCGTCGTCGGAAAGCGCGATGCTCGGGTAATCGTACGCCGACATGATCGGCACCTGACGCGTGTCGTACTCGATGTGCAGCCCTTCGAGGAACCTTGCCATCGCGCGCCAGCCCGATTGCATGCGCGGCCCCATCATCTGGATGAACGTCTTGCGCTTCATGTCCTCCGCCTTGACGACGCTCAAATGCGAAAGCGACCCGTTTGCGCTCACAAGCGCCATGATCGGCACGCGCTTAAGCGGGATGGCGCGGATCGGGCCCGATTCGCCCGCGAACGCGTCGTTGCCGTTGTACGCGAAAATGAGCGCATCGAGGTTGCCGCAGGCAAGCTCCCCCATGGGAGAATTGATGCCCGATGGAATGAACATCGGGGTGAACTGGGGGTACCGTGCGCGCATCACCCTCGTCGCGCGGTTGAGCCAATCCGTTTCGAGCGCGCTGTCCATAAGACCCCCGACGAGGAACCGCCCGCGCGCGACCGACTCGTTCTCGAATTGCTCCTGGGCGGCCTTGTACGCCTTCGATATCTGCACCGCATACGCGTAGAACTCGCTCCCTTGGACGGTGAGCTCGGAATAGTATTTGTCGCGGTTGAAAAGCTTCACCCCAAGGTCGTCTTCAAGCGCCTTGATGTGCTTCGACAGCGTCGACTGGCTTATGAAGAGGTTCTCGCGGCTTCGTTGAAGTTGACGCATTTATACAGTTCGAGAAACTCGTCGATATACGAGATACGCATGAATCCCCCTTATACCCCTTTTCGCGACCCCTCGCGATTCCCCAGAGAACGACATGCCGTCCAACCTGGGTCGACGGCGCTGCCCGATTCGAAGAATACCACTTAATTCCATTTGGGAATCATGAAAGCTCAACAATCCTCACAAGGAAAAGAGCGAAACGGGGAACCCGGCATCGCGCTGATAGGTTAGATGCCGAGATGTCGGGCGCAAAGGCGAAGCCCCATCTCGGAAAGAGAGAGAAAGAGCAAAGAGGAGGGAAAGATGAACCTTTCGCGCAGAAGCTTCGTGAAGCTTTCGGCGGCGGTTGGCGCCGCTGCGGCGATCGGCTCGCAGATGACTTCCGTCGCGCTGGCGGACACCGGCACGGGCGATCAAGCCAAAAGCGATTCCAAGATCACGCGCGTGCGCAGCTGCTGCCGCGGCTGCGGCAAGATGGAATGCGGCGTTTGGGTCACCGTCGAAGACGGCGTCGCCACGCGCGTCGAGGGCGATGAGTCGGCGTTCCAGTCGTTCGGCCACTGCTGCTGCAAGAGCCAGTCGTCTCTGCAGGCAGCCTACCACCCCGACCGTCTGTACCACCCGATGAAGCGCACGAACCCCCGCGGCGAAGACGACCCGGGCTGGGAGCGCATCACCTGGGACGAGGCGATGGAGACCATCTCCACGAAGATGAACGAGTGCATGGACAAGTACGGCGTGGAGACCGTGTTCGGCATGTCCGGCACGAGCCGCATCTGGGGCATGTTCGCCTACGGCGCGCTCGCACAGCTTACCGGTTCGCCCAACATGGCCATCCCGTGGCAGGTCTGCAAGGGCCCGCGCCACTGGTGCGGCGGCATCACGAGCCTTTTCCAGGACTTCTGGACCGAGAACGTCGCACGCCCGCTCGTGTACACCCAGTGGGCGACGGCGGTCGAGATGTCGAACTACGACGACTCCTGCCGCACCATCGTCGACGTGCACGAGAAGGCGGAGCACCATATCCTCGTCGACCCGCGCATGACCAACCTCGGCAAGGAAGCCGACATCTGGGTGAACCTGCGCCCCGGCACCGACGACGCGATGGCCTTGGGCTGGATCAAGGTCATCCTCGACAACGACCTGCAAGACGACCTGTTCGTCAAGCGCTGGATGAACGCGCCCTTCCTCTACGTGGAGGAGATGGAGCCCACCGAAGGCGGCACGCGCAAGCGGTTCATGAGCGGCGACTGGACCATCAAGACCCGCCTGCTCAAGGAAAGCGACATCAAGGAAGGCGGCTCGGTCGACCGCTTCATGGTGTGGGACAACCTTAACGACAAGATGACCTACTTCGACTCGCTCACCGGCTTCTGGGAAGGCGAAGGCGAGAACTGGAAGGCCCCGACCGCGGGCAAGGAAGCCCAGCAGAAGCACCTGCTTCCCGGTGTGAGCCAGGGCTGGGTCCTCGACCCGACCGAGTTCGACCCCGAGAAGGACCCGGCGCTCTACGGCGAGTTCAAGGTCACGTTGAAGGACGGCCGCGAGGTCACCGCCATCCCCGTCTGGCAGAAGTTCATGGAGTACCTCGACAAGTTCACGCCCGAGTACGTCTCCGAGATCACCGGCGTCGACGCGAAGACGATCGAGAAGGCCGCGCTCACCTACGCGACGCGCCTCGACCCCGAAACCGGCTACGGCAACGGCGGCATCAACGCCCAGCTCGCCATCGAGCACTACTGCAACGCCATGGGCACCTGCCGCGCGCTCGAGATGCTTTGGTCCATCACCGGCAACTACGACATCCCCGGCGGCCCGCGCGGCGGCACGCAGGCCGACTACGTGCAGAAGGCCGGCCCCGGATCCATGGCCCCCGGCCTGGAAGAGGCCTACCTGCCCGTGTCCCAGACCGACAAGGCCATCGGCGTCGAGGATTTCCCGATGCTGTCCTGGTGGCAGGAATGGGCCGACGACGCGTCTTTGTGGAAAACCATCGAGACCGGGGACCCCTATCCCGTCAAGTTCGGCTGGAGCTGCACCGGCGACTTCATGTGCATGTCCAACTCCCTGCAGAAGTGGGAGGCGTTCAAGAACCTCGACTTCTTCGTGTGCGAGGATCTGTGGAAGACCCCGACCGCTGGCATGGCCGACATCCTCTTGCCCGCCGAGCACTGGATCGAGACCAACTGCCCGCGCCTGTCGCAGGGCGCCCACGGCGCTCGCGGCGCGACGGTGCGCGCGGTCGAGCCGCCGGCCGACGTCAAGGCCGACCTCGAAACGGCCATGATGATCTACGACTACATGGGCGTCGACTGGGGCAAGCCGGACAACCCGCACCCCACCGCCGAGGAGAACCTCGACCTCATCATCGCGGCGAGCGGCCAGACCTGGCAGGAGTACAGAGACGACTTCGAGAAGAACGGCTGGCAGGATTGCAAGATCGTCGCGCCCGACGCCTGGGGCACCTATCGCCGCTACGAGACCGGCATGATGCCGCTCAAGTGCTTCGGCGAGAACCCCGTGAGCGAGCTCATGATCCCCGGTTGGCGCACGCCCACCCGCAAGGTCGAGCTGTACTCCCTTATCTGCGAGAAGTTCATGGAGGGCAAGACGGACGTCGAGGGCAACCCCTACAGCCCGCTGCCGTTCTACAACGAGCCGCCGCTGTCTCCGAAGATGAACCCCGAGATGAACGAGAAGTACCCCTTCACCTGCATCACCGGCCGCCGCATCCCGGTGTACTTCCACTCCGAGCATCGCCAGCTTCCCTGGTGCCGCGAGCAGTGGCCCGTGCCGCGTTGCGAAATCAACCCCGAAGACGCCGCCGAGCTCGGCATCGAGCAGGGCGACTGGGTGTGGATCGAAAACGACCAGGGCAAGGTTCGCCAGACGGCCGATCTGTACTACGGCATCCAGAAGGGCATCATCCACGCCGAGCATCAGTGGTGGTACCCCGAGCTTGACCAGGCGGATCGCGGCTTTGACCTTTCCGGCATCAACTGCCTCGTCACCACGGGCGTCGGCTTCCAGGACCCCGTCACGGGTTCGAGCTACCTGCGCGGATACCCGGTCAAGATCTACAAGGCCACGGCGGAGAACTCGCCTTTCGGCAACCCCGTGCCCTGCGACCACAACGGAAACGAGATCATCCACAGCGCGTCCGATCCTCGCCTCAGGGATTGGCTGCCGAACTACGAGATCAGGAAGGAGGCCTAAACCATGACTCGCTATGCGATCGTAACCGACCTCAACCGCTGCGTCGGGTGCCTCGCCTGCAGCGCGGCGTGCAAGCTCGTCAACGGCGTGCTTCCGGGCAACTTCTGGAACAAGACGCTTCGCGTCGGCCCCAACCCGAAAGAGGGCGGAAGCGGCCAGTGGCCCGACGTCGAGATGTACTTCCTCACGCTGCAGTGCCAGCACTGCAAGAACCCCGAGTGCGTCAAGGTGTGCCCCACCGGCGCGAGCTACAAAGCCGAAGACGGCACGATCCAGATTAACAAGGAGAAGTGCATCGGCTGCCAGTTCTGCGTCATGAGCTGCCCCTACGGCGTCCGCTACCTCAACCAGGGCGAAGGCGTCGTCGAGAAATGCACGCTGTGCCAGCAGAAAACCGCCGAGGGCCAGCTGCCCCAGTGCGTCCAGTCCTGCGGCGCGCGCGCCCGCTTCTTCGGCGACCTCGACAAGGGCATCGACACCTTCGAGGCGAACTACGTCGTCGACATCACGGAGAAGGACAACTCCTATCAGCGCACGGTCGACTCGCGCATCACGCTCAAGGACTGTGTGACCCCCTACACCGAAGACGACATCTACCATCTGCCGAACGTGGGCAACGACCCGTCGGTCTGCTACATCCTGCGCAATCGCAAATGGCAAAGCGGCGAGGGTGAGGAGGAGAAGTAACCATGGAAATCCAGATTCCCCTTATCCTGTTCACGACGTTTCTTGCCTGGTCGGCGGGCGTGTTCGGATCGAGCGCCATCCTCGCCATCAAGGGCAAGGGCGAAAGGGTCCAGCTTCCCGCCCTCATCGTGTCGGTCGTCCTGCTTGCAATCGGTGGCATCTCGGTGACGTTCCACCTTGCCCAGCCGCTGCACATCTTCAACGGCTTCGGCAACCTGACCTCCGGTATCACCCAGGAGCTCATCGCCATCATCGCGCTGTTCGTGTGGATGGTCGTGTACTTCGCGCTCTATCGCCGCAACGAAGGCAAGATCCCCACGTGGTGCTCCGTCATCGCAATCGTGCTCGCCGTGGTGCTATGCGTGGTCTCGGGCCATTCCTACAACATGCCGGCGCGTCCCGCATGGGATAGCGTGCTGCAGATCCTCTCCATCGTTGCGGGAGGCCTCGTCATGGGCCCGGCCACCGTCGCCGTCATCGCTGCGGTGAAGAAGGACGACGCGGACATGACGAAGCAGAACCTCATCGGCTCCATCGCGGGCGGCGTGATCATGTTCGCCTACCTCGTGTCGATGAACTTCATGAGCGGCTCGCTGTTCTACCTGAGCGATTACAGCTTCGATCCCACCCAGCCTAACGCGGCGCTGTACAACTCCTCCACCGCCGTCGGCCCCTTCACCGGCGATTCCCTGGCACCCGCGATCGTGACGATCGTCGCCATCGTGGTCGCCATCGCGGCGGCAATCTTCGGCAAGCAGCAGAAGAACTGGAAGGTGGCGGCCCCCGTCATCGTCGTCGCCGGGTTCGTCGCGGCGTTCGCCCTGCGCGTGGTGTTCTACCTGAACGGCATCGCCTCGTTCAACTATCCGCTGTAGCGGGAACATATCCGGCGCGCCCCTCCCCCTCCGGCGCGCATCCTTCCAAAACCCGGGTTTCCCTTCCCCTCTTCTAGGCCCGGGCAAACGAAAAGGGAGCCGACCGCACGGTCGGCTCCCTTTTTTACGGAGACGGCGCGAGGGTTCGCGACGCCTTGCGCCGCCTTCGCGTTAGAGGGCCCACTCGGCGCTTTCGCGCTGCAACTCCAGCATACGGCGGTATCTGCCTTCGGGCTTATCGCGCAGCTCGGCCGGGCTTCCCTGTTCCACCACGCGACCGCCTTCCAGCACCACGATCTTGTCGGCGTTGTCGACCGTGCGCATGCGGTGCGCGATGACGAGGACCGTCTTGCCTTGAAGCAGCTCGGAGAGCGCGGCTTGCACCTGCGTCTCGTTTTCCACGTCGAGCGAAGCCGTGGCTTCGTCGAGCAGCACGATCGGGGCATCTTTCAGCAAGGCACGCGCGATAGAGATCCGCTGGCGCTCGCCACCCGAAAGCCTGCTGCCGTTTTCCCCGATCATCGTGTCGTAGCCCTCGGGCAAACGCTCTACGAACTCGTCGCAGCGCGCCGCCTTCGCAGCTGCGAGAACCTCCTCGTTCGTGGCGTCCTTCTTCCCGAGGCGTATGTTCTCGCGCACGGTGCCGTCGAAAAGCACCACGTCCTGGAACACCTCGGAAAACGCGGAAAGCAGCGTTTCCGGATCGATGGAGGAGACGTCGACGCCGCCCACATAGACCGCGCCCGAGCTTACGTCCCAAAAACGCGAAGCGAGCTTGACGGCCGTGCTCTTGCCCGAACCGGACGCGCCCACAAGCGCCGTCACCTGCCCCTCCCGCGCCGTGAACGACACGCCGTCCAAGACATCCTCGCCGTCGGCGTATGCGAAGCCCACGTCGTCGAAAACCACGTCGTACCCTTGAGGCTTAAACGAGGTGCTGCCTGTCTGAACCGGCTCGCTCTCGATGGCGCGCATGCGCTCCAGGCTCAAGCTCATGTCCATCAGCTCGGCTGTGGCCTGCAAGATGACGTTGATGGGGTCGTAGATCCTCGTCACCGCCAGCAGGTACACGAAGAACACGAGGAAGTCGACCTGCCCTGTTACGAGCAGCATCGTCCCCGCCACGATGACGGATGCGATTCCCAGGCGCAAGAATCCTTGGGCGGAGCACACCGCCACGCCCATAGCCAGCTCGGCGCCGATCTTCTCCCGTTCGAAGC
Source organism: uncultured Ellagibacter sp. (assembly GCA_934613165.1). Taxonomy (GTDB): domain Bacteria; phylum Actinomycetota; class Coriobacteriia; order Coriobacteriales; family Eggerthellaceae; genus Ellagibacter. The sequence goes on along the minus strand of CAKTSW010000010.1, from coordinate 1,612 downwards.
GATCGATGCGGCGGCCAAGCTCGCCCTGGAACGCGCCCACCTTGTTGAGCGAGCGTATCTCGCGGTGGCATTCGAGGTATTCCTGCAGCCCATCGGCGAATGCAAGGGACGCCGCGTTCTTCTTCGCGGTATGCGACTTCTGGACGCGCGCGGTCAGAAGCAGCGCCGCGAGCGCCACGGGAATGGGCCAGAGCGCGGACGCCGCCAGCCTCCAGTCGCACGCGAACATCATGGCGGCGAACACCAGCGTCGAGGCGCCCATGCCGAAGATCTGCGGCATGGTGTGCGAGAACAGGCGCTCCTGGTCGGAGCAGTCCTTCATGATGACGCTCGTCAAGTCGGCCAAATCGCGCTTCCCGAAGAACGAGAGCGGGAGCAGCCGCAGGCGCTCCGCGATGGCGATGCGCTTGCGGGCGCTTTCCCGGTACACCACCGTGTACGTCGCGCGGTATTCCCACATCTGCGTGACGGACATCGCGGCGAGCGCCGCCAGTATGCCCGCCGCGTAGGGCGCCATTCCGGGCAGGCCGGCAGCAGGATCGCCAAGGTACCTGATGAAATCGCTCGCAACGAAGTACAACACCGCGATGGGCAGCATCAGCATCAGGTTCGCCAGCGCGCAGAACCCGGCGCCGCGCACGAAGTCCTTCATGCCCTGGTCGGTCAGGGCGAAAGCATCTTGAAGCCTACGCCGCACGGCTGTCACCCCTTTCGATCTTCCACGTCGCGCTCGTTCGGTAGTCTCGCCACATGCGCGCGTACAGCCCGCCCTGCGCGACGAGTTCTTCATGAGTGCCTTGCTCCACGACAGAGCCCCGGTCGATGACGAAGATACAATCCGCGTTCGCGACGGTGGACAGGCGGTGCGCGATCATGAGCACCGTCTTGTCTTTGCAAAGCGTCGCGAGAGCAGCCTGAATCAGCGCCTCGTTTTCGGGGTCGGCGAACGCCGTCGCCTCGTCGAGGACCACGATCGGGGCGTCTTTCAGGATGGCGCGCGCAAGCGCGATGCGCTGGCGCTCTCCCCCGGAAAGGTACACGCCCGCCTTCCCCACCACGGTGTCCACGCCGTCGGGGAACTTGGCGACGATGTCGTCGCACTGGGCCGCATGGAGCGCCGCGAGCACCTCGGCATCGCTCGCGTCGGGGCGACCCGCGCGCACGTTGTCGGCCAAGCTCCGCTTGAACAGCCGGTCGTTTTGGAACACGAAGGAAACGATACCCATCAGCTCTTCGGACGGAATGCGCCGCACGTCCGCCCCGCCCACGAGAACGGCGCCCTCATCCGCATCCCAGAAGCGCGGGACGAGCGACGCGAGCGTCGACTTGCCGCCGCCCGACGGCCCGACGAGCGCCACCGTCGCCCCGGCGGGAACGGAAAGCGACACGTCGTGAAGCGCCGGTTCCTTGGAGGCCGGGTACGAGAAGCTGACGTTTGCAAGCTCGATGCTCGCCTCCTTCGGATGAAGCGCGTTCTCGGCGTCCACCTCGGCGATGGGGGCGACCTCCATAATCGCGTTCATCCGCCGCAGCGCGTCTTCGGCGATCATGACGGCCTCCGACGAGTACATGACCTTCGACATCATCGTGGTCGTCATCGCCGAGAAGAACG
>CAKTSW010000009.1 GCA_934613165.1 uncultured Ellagibacter sp. | reverse complement strand
GTGTACTCGAGCGTCTTCCCGGCAAAAGGGTGGTTGAAATCGATTTTGACCTGATCGGCCGTCGTCTCGGTGACCCAAGCGGGAGCCTTGCTGTTGTCCTGGGGATTCGTCCAATACAGGAAGTCGCCCTCTTTGAGGCCGTACCCGTCCTTGAGCATGATCTTCGGGTACCATTGGGCAAGGTTGTCCTGGTATTTCCCGTATCCGAGCTCCGCCGGAACCTCGACGGTCTTGACCTCGCCTTCTTCCATGCCCTCAAGCGCAAGCTCGATGCCGCGAGGCAGCTTCATGTCGCCTATCATAACGGTCAGCGGATCGCGGTCGTAGTTGTCATCGATGGGCTTTTCGCCCTTGACCCCGCCGCGGTAATGGACGCTGACGACCTTCCCCAAACCTGCCTTCTCGCTCATTCAACCCACCTCCAGTAGCGGCGGAGCTCCTTGGAGGGAAAGAGAAGCTCCGCCAGATAATCGATAGATAAGCTTAATAGGCCGTGCCTTCGTTCTCGTCGAGCTCGCCGACTTTGGTGTCGTGACGATGAACGGCGTACGTGGCCTTGCCCGTTCCTTCAACTTCGATATGCGCTGCCTTGTGTTTCTTCTCCCCCTTGGAGACGAACTCGGGACGGGTCGCAATCGGGTTGTATTCGGGAACAACGAGGAACTGCTTCGGCTTTTCTTCGAGCCTCTTGGCAAGCTCTTCCACCGTGCCATAGGTGATGATGTTAGCAAGGCAGTGATGTACGCACATCGGCTCGCGGCCCTTCGAGGTGCGCTCGGCGCATAGATCGCACAAGTCGGTCACGATGGGCCAGTTGTTGAAATTGTAGTGCACGTCATCGATTTTCCAAGGCCCATCGACCATGACCTTGATACCGGTCTTGCCAACAGGGTAATTATGCTCTTCCTTGCAGGTGACCTGGCAGGATCCGCAGTTCGTGCAGAACTCGTAGTCGATGAGGAGTCCGTATTGAGTCATGTCTACACCAGCTTTCCGAATTTATCCCAGATGAGGTTCATGTCGGTGTCATAGTTCTCGGCGATGGGCTCGACCTTGCACACAAGGCACTTGTTCGGGGCGCCGAAGCCGAGCTTGCCGAAGTGGAAATTCGGCAGCAGGTTGTTGATGTTGCTGCGGAAGTTGCCGTAGAGGTTCGGCTCGTTGCCGTCTTCCTCGGGGAACCACCATGCATGCTGGGCATGGATAGTTTTCTCATCGACGATCTCGCTCACGCGAGCCTTCTGCACGCACTCGCCGAAGGGGCTCGTGAGGCGCACCCACTGGCCATCGGTAATGCCGAGCTTCTTGGCGGTCTTCGGGTTGATCTCGGTAATCGGATCGGGATTAAGCTCACGCAGATAGGCGATCTGACGATGCTCGGAATGGAAGAACGCGCTTGTGCGAGCACCGGTAGTGAGAATGAGCGGGTACTCCTTCATGAGTTCAGGATTGGCGGGGCCGAACTCCGGCTCCTCGTAGTACGGCAGCGGGTCCTCGCCGAACTGGTTGAACGCGGTCGACCACAGCTCGATGCGGCCGGTCGGGGTCGCGAAGCCGGGGCCGCCGTCCTGACGCATCTCGCCGCGCTCGTACTTATAGTAATCGACCGGAATCTGGCACACGACGTTCTTGGAGACCTCGTCGAAGTACGCGCCGTTCTCGCGCTTGCCGAGACGCAGGGCCTCCATGAACTCCTTCGCGGAGCGGAACTTGAACTCGTTCTCCCAGAGCTCGGGGCGCAGACGGCGTCCGAGCTCGTAGCACAGCTCGTAGTCGGTCAAGCAGTCGCCCACCTCGATCGCCTTGTTCATGAAGCCGGCGGTGACGGTGCAGGGCGCGTAGTGCGTGAACACCGTGCCCTCGCGCTCGGCGACGGTCTTGAGCGGCAGGAAGATGTCGCAGGAGGCCTCGATCGAGGGGTTCATGAACGTGTCGAACCCGATGCAGAACTCGAGCGACTTCACGATGGCGTCGTGCCAGCGCTTCGGCTCCATGGAAGTGCAGCTCATGAGGTTGTTGCCGGCGTAGAAGCCCATCTTGATGGGGTACGGCTCGCCGGTCTCGAGCGCCTTGAGCATGAGGTCGGCATGGGCGTTCAGGATGATCATGCAGTACGCGGGGTACTCCTCGAGGCCAATCATCTTCTTCTGGAGGTCTTCGCCGACGCCCTTCTCGAACCCGAATCCTGACTCGTTGTGGCCGGCGCCCGTGCCGGGGAGGATCTGGCCGCCCGGAACGTCGAGGTTGCCGGTGATGGCCATGAGGTCGACGGTGACCTGGCCCTGCTGCATGCCGTTGGTCTTCTGGTCGGCGGCGAGGCCCCACTGGATGGCGCCCGGCTTGGCGGTGGCATACATGCGGGCGGCGCGGTAGATGTCCTCGACGGGCACCTGGCAGATCTCGGCGGCCTTCTCGGGCGTCATCTCCCGGACGCGCTCGGCGAGCTGCTCGAACCCGTAGCACCAGTACTCGACGAAGTCGTGGTCGTAGAGGTCCTCGTTGATGATGATGTTGAGCATCGCCATGCCGAGCGCCGTGTCGGTGCCGGCGCGCAGTTGCAGGTGGATGTCTGCGCGGGCCGCGAGCCAGGTAACGCGCGGGTCGATGACGATGATGCGCGTGCCGCGGCGCATCGCGTCGACGACCGCGTGGCCGAAGAAGCCGTCGGGGTTGGACTCGAGCGGGGCCTTGCCCCAAACGACGAGCACCTCCGTCAGATCGTAGCGGGGGTCGTCCCAACGGCCCGGCAGAGCGCCCGCATAGTCCCATTCGGGGTAGGTCGTACCGCCGATGTAGGCGATAGCGGCCAGGCGCGGGGTGTAGCAAGCATAGCCGGACTGCGAGTAGCAGAAGTTCGGCGTGCCGAAGCACATGGTGCCGTAGGGAGCGAACGTGCCTCCCTCGCGGCCGGTACCGGCGAACACGACGATCGACTCGCGGCCGTACTGGGCCGTGATGCGGTCGTATTCCTTCTTGATGATGTCGAACGCCTCGTCCCAGCTAATCTGTTCCCAAGCGTCGGCGTTCCCGCGATCCTTCGGGTCGCGCTTCATCGGGTGGAGAAGGCGGGCCGGATTGTAGATGTAGTCCTTGAGCGCGATGCACCTCGGGCACAGGCGGCCCTGGGTGACCGGGTTGTTCTCGTCGCCTTCGACCTTGACGAGCTTGCCCTCGTCGTTCACGTAAAGCTTGAGGCCGCATCCGACGGGATGGCATCCCGGGGGCGACCAGGGGCTCGTGCGCGTGACGGTAAGGCCGTCCTCCTCGTAGCGCCAAGGCTTTCCGATGTCGTTCACGTCGGAAAGCGTGTCGAGCTTGACGACTTCAGCCTTCTTGTAGAACGGGTCTTCGCTCATTTTGTTTCCTCCCTCATTTCTCGTCACAACGTTTCAGTTGCACTATCCGAAAGCCGCCCGGCCCCACATTTCGCTTCCCTCCATGGAGCCAGGCGGACAGTCAGCAAAAGCTAGCGGGTGAACAGCGCCCAGCGGGAGCCGCCGTCCATCTTCTTGACGAGGTCCTCGGCCTCGCCGTAGTACATGCACCACGCCTGGCAGTGCTGCACGCACATGGGCATCTTGCCCGCCTCGGCCCTCTCGGCGCACATGTCGCAGGCCTTGGTCACCACCGGCAGCCAGGTCCACTCCCACCTCTCCTTGGGGGCCGAGCCCTCCTTGGAGGAGTACTCGTAGGGGCCGGTCTCGGTGAGCTTGATGCCGAACTCGCCCTTGGGCAGGCCGAGCTCCTTCTTGCAGGCGACCTCGCAGGAGTGGCACCCCGTGCAGTAGTCGTAGTTGATGAGGATTCCCTTGGTCATGGTCATTCGCTCCTTTTCCGGCGATCGCTTACTAGGCCGAGACGATTTCGCCCGTTTTCAGATCGCGATGCTCGCCGGTCTCGGGATCGATAATTTGGTTGGACATGACGTCGTATTCCTTGCCGTTTGCAAGAGCCTCGTGATAACGTTCGATTTCCTCAGTACGCGGGGATTCGACCTTCTTGTACCAGGGGAAGTTGCCCGTTTCGGCAATCTGCTCGTAGGGCATCTTGTCGCCATCTTTAACGGGATAGATCTTGCAGATCATCGACTTGATCGGGGAACCGACGCCGCCCTGGCCGGTGACGAATGCCTTCGTGCAGTTGTTCGGGTTCGATTCGAACGTGCCGAAGAGGTAAGGCGCCGCACCTTCGGTCTCGGGGAACCACCAACCATGCTCGGCATGGACAGTTTTCTCGTTGACCTGTTTAGTGATCTTGGCGACCTGCTTGAAGCGACCATGATCATTTTCGATCCAAATCCACTGACCGTCCTCGATACCGTATTTCTCAGCGGTCTTCGGGTTGATCATGCACAGCGGCTGCGGATGAAGCTCGCGCATCGTGGGTAGCTGACGATGCTCCGAATGGAAGAACTCGAAGGAGCGGCCGCCGCAGGTAAGAATGAGCGGGTATTCCTCCATAAGCTCCGGCGTCGAAATCGGACCCTCGGGAGGTTCGGTGTGGAACGGCGTGGTCGACAGACCCCAATAGTTGTACAGCATCGGGGTAAGCTCAAGACGTCCCGAAGGCGTACCGTAGCCAACGGAGCCGTCTGCGCGGAACATGCCCTTGGCAGCCTTGTTGTAGGTGCCGTTGAACTCATCATAAGCATGTCCAAGCATCGACGGATCTTTGACGAGCTCTTCCCAGTCAGCCGTGAAGAGCGTCTTGCCGGAGTTCTTTGCGCCGCCCTGATCAGTCGCCTCAGTAGTGGCAGAGAAAGAACCCGTGCCGTCATGCAGATACCAGTTGAGCCAGTCGATATCGGTATCCCACTGGCCAAACACCTCAGGATTAAGGCGCTTGCCAAGCTCGAGGATAATCTGCTCGTCCGACTTCGCCTCGTAAAAATCAGTGACCTTAACCATGGCGCGACAGGGGCTCCACCACGTACGAGCAGAGTTACGCTCGGCGCTCATCGCGACCGGAAGGATAATGTCAGCAAGAGCCACCGAAGTCGGGGTGATGTAGGGATCCGCATTCACGATAAAGGGGATCTTCTTCATTGCCGCCATGACACGGGGAGAATCCTGGCTCGGGCAAGAAAGAGTGTTAGAAGACTGGATCCACATCATCTTAATAGGATAGGGGAACCCGTCTTCGATGGCTTGAAGGAGACCGTCGGATGACGCATGCGCAACGAAGTCGCCGCCTTCGATGGAGAGAGCGAAGTTGTTGTTGAGCTTCTTGGCGCGCCACTCGGGGGGCGTCAGCTGCTCGCCAGAAGCATAGCCAGCGTTAATTTCAAAAGCATTGTGAACAAGAATGTTGCCGCCAGGAACGTCGACATTGCCGCAGATAGCCATGAGGTCACAGCCGGCAAGGCAGAGAGCCATTGCGGAAAGCTGCTGATCGAACGCAAGACCCCACTGAATAGCGCCCGGCTTGGCACCGGCATACAAACGCGCGGACCCGATGATGTCCTCAACGGGAAGACCGGTGATCTCGGCTGCCCACTCAGGCGTCTTGTCCTTGACAGATTCGGCGAGCTCGTCGAACCCGGCGCACCAGTAATCGATGTACTCCTGATCGTAGAGCTTTTCGGCAATGATGACATTGAGCCATGCGCAGGCGAGCGCAGCGTCGGTACCCGGGCGAATCTGCAGCCAGTACTCAGCGCGAGCACCCCACCAGGTCAGACGAGGGTCGATGGAAATGATCTTGGTGCCCATCTGCACGCACTGGACAAGCCAATGGCCAATGTAGCCGTCAGCGTTTGACGCAAGAGGCTCATTGCCCCAGACAACGAGAACCTCAGGCGGTACCCATTCGTCATTGTTGTAGCGGTCGGCATGGGTTTCGGAAGCGTCGACGATGGGAAAATCGCCAAACGGGGCGATGGAGCCGCAAATGCGGGGCATATAGCATGCAAAGCCGGTGAAGCCGAAGGTGGAAATGTTCGGGGTCTTCAAAGCCGCCTGGCCAAAGAACGGAACTTGCCAATTGATGTTGCGCCCCGTGCCATGCACGCAGATGATGGCGTTGCCGCCGTCGGTTTCCCAGATGCTTTTGACCTTGGCTTCGATTTCATCGTAAGCTTCATCCCACGTGATGCGCTCCCACTTGTTCTCACCACGCTCTCCCGCACGCTTCATAGGATATTTGAGGCGATCAGGGTGATTGAGGGACTCGGTGAGCGTCAGGCACTTGATGCAAAGCTTGCCGTTTGTGCAAGGGTCAAGCGGATCGCCTTCGACACGCACGACCTTACCGTCTTTGACGTAAAGAAGGATGCCGCAGGAAGTATGGCAACCCGGAGGAGAGTAATGGTAGGTACGCGTTACCGTGCACCCATCTTCCTCCCATTGCCATTCCCCCTCGTGATAGGCCTTGCGGTCAACGCTGTCAAGGAACTCTTGATAGTCTGCCATGTCTTTCCTTCCTATTGATGCCTTCGATCGCTTGCTTTTGCAAGAATCGATATTTCACCGAACCGAGCGATAACCCATTTCACTCGCCTTACGCCTAGCTCGGTAAATGCCTGTTATTCCCAACGAGCATGGAGCTTTTTCTTCTGAGAGAGCGCAATGGCAACAAGCACAGCACACGCAGCGAGGATGCCGACACCGGCGAAGAACGAACCGACGTAGCTTCCCGTTATGTCGTAGCACGCGCCGATGGCAGCCGCGCCGAAGCAGCCGATGATGCCGGACATGCGCGAGTACGGCAGGATTTCGGCGAAGTGTTTCTTGCCAAAAATCTCCGAAATCAGCGTTGGCACGGAAATCGTGATGATGACCGAGTTCATGCCGAAAACAAATGCCGAGATAATCAGGGGAATCTCATCCTGGAAGAACGAGAAGCCGAGCAGAGACAAAGCGGTAATGCCAAGCGTGATATAGGTCGATGCCGCAACGCCGATCTTGTCGGTAACCCAACCCATGACGAGCGTCGCTACCGTGTAGCCGAGCTGAGCCAGAGACAGGATACTTGCGCCGAATGCGGCAGAGTACCCAATGGACTCGGCAAAGCCAGGCAGGTGATTGTTGTAACCGCTGAAGAGCGCTTCGATGCCCGCGTACAAGAAGATGCAAACGAACGCGAGGGTGCAAATCGCCTTTTTAGCGGGCATGCCCTTTTCGTTGGAAGCAGCTTCCTCAAGTTCCTTCGCCTTGTCCGCACCGTAAGGCTCAAGTCCGAGTTCAGAAGGATGAAGTCTGAAGACGAAGAGAGTCCACGGAAGAACAAGGACGCATATAATCACGGCGATAGCTGGATAGGCCATACGCCAGCCAATAGTCTCGATTAAGAAGTTGCCGAGAATCGGGAAGATAACGCCACCGATACCGGAACCGCACATCGCGATACCGAGTGCCGTGCCGCGCTTCTCAACGAACCAATTCTCGATAAGCACCGTCGATGCAACCACGAAAACGAGCGCGCCGGCGATACCGAGGACGATGCCACCTACATACCACTGCCAAAGCTCTGTGAAGAAGCCCATCGCCGCCTCAACAGCAGCGAGGATAAGAAAGCATCCCGTTAAGAACTTTCTGAAATCCCACCGTGGCAAAAATTTCGCAACGAACGGATAGGTGAATGTCGTCGCAATGAAGTAGAACGTGAGATAGAGGGCGATTGCACCTCTGTCAAACCCCAAATCCTCGCAAATCGGAACGAAGAAGATGCCACCCGAATTCATGATGGCCCCCAATGCTCCGGCCTGCAGGAAGCAGCATCCAATCATGATTTTCCACGCGTAATGGATGCCCTGCTTTTTCTCTTCCACTGAAAAACCCCTCCCTTGTTTTCAGTTGGCAAGCAAGAATTCATCATGCCTGGCCAACACCCCAATTTGTTAGTTAGGCATGAACCACATGCGCCCAGGCAGGTGCAACCCGGTCTTGTAGGGGAACCTGCCTAAAGACAAAGGTCTATCTAGGCTCATAGAGAGCTCCTTTGAAAAGAGTTTTAAATTAAGGAACGGACGATCTGCTAAGCGGGTTGCGAGGATGCCTTTCTTCGCAACCCGCTTAGAGTCAAACGTTGGAAACGATCACGTGAAGCTTTACGCTTCTTCCCAATGAGCTTCCTTGGTCTTCTTGGCAGCTGCGCAAGAAGCGAGGATAAGCGCGAGAGTGATGACCATGACTACAGCGCCAACGGTGAATGCACCAGAGTAGCTGCCGGTCGTGGTGTAGAAGCTGGCGATGATCGGAGCGCCGAACGCGCCGCCAAGGCCAACGCCCATCATGGCGTAGGACAAAACCTTGTCGAAATGCTTCTCGCCGAAGTTGTTGCGAACGAGCATCGGTACGCAGATGGTGACGATTGCGTTGTTCATGCCGAAGAAGAAGGCGGTGAGGGCCATCGTGACCTCGGACTTAGCAACGAACGCCCAACAGAGGAACATGAGCGCAGTAAGGGCAAACAGGCCGATAGTGACCGGCTTGAAGCCAAACTTGTCGCACAACCAGCCACCGGCGAACGAAGCGATGATGTAGCCGATCTGGAGGAACGTCATGAGCGTCGCGGAGAAGGTCGCAGCATCGGCACCGAGAACCTCAAGACAGTTCGCCTGGATGTAGGAATTGAAGCCACCCGGGAAGGAGCAGCCAACGCAGGCGATGATCATGAGGATGAAAGCGACGGAACCGAGGCAGTACTTCAGAGGCACGCCCGCCTTGGAACCGGCAGCCTGCTCGCCGAGCATCGGGCCATAAGGCTCAAGACCGCTCTTGGAGGGATCGGTCGAGAAGACGGTAAGCGAGAAGATGAGGATGAGAAGGATGAGCACTGCGTTGACGTAGTACACTCCCTGCCAGCTCATAACCTGGAACAGCTGTGTGAACACCAGGGGGAAGATCGCGCCGCCAATGCCGGAGAAGAGATTGGCGATGCCGAGGTAACGACCTGCAACGGCAGAGCCGAACCAAGAGTTCACAAGAAGCGGGCATGCGTAGATGAAGAACTGGCCGCCGAAGAGGCCCATCACAATGCCGAGCGCAGAGAACTGCCACGTCCATTCGGGCGTTGCGAAGGTAAATCCAACGAGCGCCGCCGCCACGACGATAACATCGATGGAAAGGAAGAGCTTGGTGTTCTTCGGAAGCAAGATGCCGCCCAAAAACGTACCGACGAGTGCGGCGATACCGTACATGGAGATCCACATCACGTACGACATCATATCAACGCCCGCAAGAACCGGAACAAATGCGAAGTACGCAGAAGAAGAGTTCAGAACCGTGCCAAGGCCGACCATCTGCATAAGGCAGCAGCCAACAAGCACGAGCATGGCCCTTTTCTTGCTCTTCTGTTGAATTTCAGACATTTTCCCTCCTAAAGAGAATTAACCCCTTTTATGTAAAGAAACTTGCGAATACGCCTTCTCACCCCCTCGGCATATCGCACGAAGTTCTATTCAGTCGGAATACCCGGCTGCGCATTAATAACGCAGCCGGGCCCAAACCCTATTTGGTGAACAGCGCCCAGCGGGAGCCGCCGTCCATCTTCTTGACGAGGTCCTCGGCCTCGCCGTAGTACATGCACCACGCCTGGCAGTGCTGCACGCACATGGGCATCTTGCCCGCCTCGGCCCTCTCGGCGCACATGTCGCAGGCCTTGGTCACCACCGGCAGCCAGGTCCACTCCCACCTCTCCTTGGGGGCCGAGCCCTCCTTGGAGGAGTACTCGTAGGGGCCGGTCTCGGTGAGCTTGATGCCGAACTCGCCCTTGGGCAGGCCGAGCTCCTTCTTGCAGGCCACCTCGCAGGAGTGGCACCCCGTGCAGTAGTCGTAGTTGATGAGGATTCCCTTGGTCATGGTCATTCGCTCCTTTATGCCTTCATCGGCTCGTAGTCGTCACGCCAACCGCCACGGTTCACGATCTGCTCCCCGGGCATAACATCGCCTTCCTTCACTTTGTAGATACGGCAGCGCGTGCACTTGATCGGCGATCCGATGCCGCCAGGGCCCGCTTGGAAGTTGCGCGTCAGGTTGTTGACGTTGTAATCGAAGCAGTGATACAGGTTCGGGGCCGCACCCTCGGTCTCCGGCTTCCACCAACCGTGTTCAGCGGAAATGCAATCGTCGGGGATGCCCTCGAAAATCTTCACCATCTGCATGCAGCGTCCCTCGTTGTTCTCCATCCAAATCCAGTCACCGTCTTGCAAGTCGTAGTCCTTTGCGGTCTTCGGGCTGACCTTGACAAGCGGTTCGGGATGGAACTCGCGCATCGTCGGGGCCTGACGGTGCTCGGTATGGAAGAATTCATAGGAGCGAGCGCCGTTGATCATGTAGAACGGAAGATCTTCCATAACCTCGGGAGTGGTCTCCCAGGTTTCCGGAGCGGGCGTATACACCGGATACGGCGGGATGCCCCATGCCTGGAAGATAGTCGGCACGAGCTCGATACGGCCGGAAGGCGTGTTGAAGCCGACCTGGCCGTCGGGACGAAGCATGCCTTTCTCATGCTTGTTGTACGTTGCATTCCACTCGTCGTACGCGTGGCCGCCAACGTTCACAAGCTGGTCGAAAGTATAGGGGCACTTCGTCTTGATGGACGGGCCGCCATCCTCGGAAACCGAAGTATGGCCCCAGTTCTCATCAGTTGCAGCGGAGAAATTCGCTTTCTGAACCTTACCGTCCGGACCAACAACCGCAAGATCGGTAAGCAGATAGTCGTTGATGAAGTCTTCAGCGGTGTCCCAGCGCTCGAACAAATCAGGGTTCAAGCGCTTGCCAAGCCAAAGAGCAATCTCCTCGTCGGACTTCGCCTCGTAGAAGCTCGTAACCTTCTTCATAGCGCGAAGAGGTGTCCACCATGTACGAGCCGAATCGCGCTCGACCGACATGGAGACGGGAAGGATAAGATCGGCAAGGGCGATCATCGTCGGGGTGATGAATGGATCGGCGTAAACGATGAAGGGGATCTTGCTCATGTACTTGTACGCGCGAGGCGCCTGGCCTTCATGGCCCGCAAAGGCGTTGCAACTCTGAGCCCAGAACATCTTGATGGGGTAATCCTCGCCGGTGACGGGAATCTTGCCCGCTTCGAGAACGCTCGCCATGGCGTCGCAGTTAGACATGCCAACGAAGTCCATGCCCTCATCGCCCACCATCCACTTGCGGAACTTGCGCTGGAGAGCATTCGGGTCGGCATAAAGGTCGACCGAGGAGTAACCGGCATTGATGTCGAAGGAGTTGTGAACGAGCACATGGGTACCCGGCTTTTCGATATTGCCGCAAATCGCCATGAGATCGCAGACGGCCTCCGTCCAATGCATGGACGAAGAAGTCCCAGCGTCGAACACGAGACCCCACTGGATAGCACCACGATCGGCGTTGGCGTACAGGCGGGCCGATCCGATGATGTCCTCGACCGGAATGGACGTGATGGAGGATGCCCATTCGGGAGTGAACTGCTGGACGTGCTCTTTGAGTTCATCATAGTATGCGCACCAACAATCGACGAACTCGTGGTCTATCAGATCCTCGTTCATGATGACATTTAGCCATGCAAGGGCTATGCAGCAGTCCGTACCAGGATGCGGGCGCAGCCAGTATTCGGCACGGGCGCCCCACCACGTGAGCACCGGGTCGATGGAGATGATCTTCGTACCCATCTGAACGCACATGTTGAGCCAATGGCCCAGGTAACCGTCGCCGTTGCTCTTGAGCGGCTCGTTGCCCCAAACGACGAGAACATCCGGGCGGACCCATTCGTCGTTGGCGTAACGGTCGGGCAAAGTCTCCGAAGCATCGACGATCGGGTAGTCGCCAAGCGGACCGGCGGCGCCGCAAACGCGCGGCATATAGCACCACCAACCAGAGAAGTAGATGCCACCGACGTTAGCGGTGCGGAAACAGGCGCCCGCGATGAATGGGACCTGCCAGTTGATGTTTCGGCCGGTACCATGACCCACAAGGATGGACTCACGGCCAAGACCCTTGTCGTCGATTTCTTCCTTGATGTACTTCTCGATGATATCGAGAGCCTCATCCCACGTGATGCGCTCCCACTTGTTCTCGCCGCGTTCGCCAGCACGCTTCATCGGGTACTTAAGACGCTGCGGATGGTTGACCATTTCTTCAAGGTCAAGGCAGCGCATGCAAAGCTTACCGTTCGCATAAGGATCAAGCGGATCGCCTTCTACCTTCTGGAGCTTCCCATCCTTGGTATAGAGCAGCACGCCGCACGAGTCGTGGCATCCAGGCGCGGAATAGTTGTACGTACGGGTGACGGTCATGCCGTCTTCTTCCCAGGTAACTTCCCCTTCGTGATAGGCCTTGCGGTCGATACCTTCGAGGAACTCTCGATAATCGGCCATCTCTCCTCCTCTTCTCGTTATGACGCCCCTCTGCGTCAGTAAGGCGAGATTACCGAGGTGCTGTATGGCCTGTCACCGTTTAGGATTCGGCATTTTTACCAATACCTAGTTATTGACGATGCTTCACCTGGGGAAACGTTTAGTAAGCCCTGGCTCACTAAACAAGATGTACCTATGAGTACCGTCGCTCGGACCGCATCAGTCCTCTCCGTAAAGCTTCGTCGCCTCGATTTTGTCGAGGAGTTCCTGCCGAGAATGGACCCCCACTTTCCGATAGATATTGCGAATATGGGTCTGCGCGGTACTGAGGGAAATCGACAATTCGTGCTCAACATATTTCGCAGAACGCCCCTGGGCTATAAGGAAAAGCACCTCGCCTTGTCGAGCGGAAAGATCGCATTCATTGCTGAGCGCGCGGCATCGCTTCGACCACATCCCCTTGTTTCCCGAACTGACGTGATCGGCGCTCTCTTCTAGACCCATTTCGGGAAAACGCGATCTATGGAGGATTGAAAAAACGAGCGTGCACATCATCGACAAGCAGACGGTGAGGCGAGCCGAAAGAAGCCAATCGACTTCGGCCACGGCAAACGCAGCCCAGCCGAACGCGATACCTGCGGCCATGGCGAGGCATTGAATGCGCCTGGCTTTCGCAAAGACGCGAAGAGGCGAAAGCCGCGACATCTTGACATGTCCGGCCATTGCCGACCACCCAACGCACGTCGCCATTGCGAATAAGCCGGCGATCAAGCAACACGCTACCAACTGAACATGTCGGCCGAAAAGAAAAAGTCCGCACAGAGATGCCGCCATAAGGGGAGATGCGAACATTGAGAGAGCGCGCTCCGAGACTTTCTTTACCGTCATTCGATCAACCAAGACAATAACCGAGGCAACGAAACCTGCGACGAAACAGGCAAGCTCCGATGAGCCGAGAAGGGCGATGCTTATGATCAGCCCGATTTGAAAGCTGTCAATCGAAAATTTAATCGTCGATTCAAATGTGATCTTAGAGCGCGAATCGGATTCGTTATTGCTTATATAGGGGAAGCAATTAAGCGTCGACCCCTTTTGCCTCACGTAAAAAGCGACCCATGATGAGCAAATGAAGAGGGCGCATGTTAGAACCCCCCCCCCGAAACCCAAAACGAGCTCAACCAAACACGCGACGCACGCAAGAGCGCTTGCGCCCGCGATAGCGATGGTCTCCTGCGGAGTTTTTTGGGCGCACACCCAGCAAAACCAATTGGCAATCAGCATGCTTGTTCCTACGGACGCGATAACAAGCATGCAAACTAGGCCGATGTCGGAAATCCATATCGATCCGACCGTCAAAAGGCAAAGCGAAATCGACCCGACGGCCGCACATATGATAAGAGGCGGATGTTTTGCGGAAGCAATTCTTTCTTGCAAAAGGCTTGCAAGAAAGTAACCTGCAACCATCGAAATCGCAGCAACAACGGTGAGCGCATTTCC
>CAKTSW010000008.1 GCA_934613165.1 uncultured Ellagibacter sp. | reverse complement strand
CGAATCTATTGGTTTCTTTGCTACTATGTCTTTTGCTTTTACCCCTCGCACTTAAATTATTTTTTGATCGGATAATAGGTAATCGAGGCGTTTCGACGGCATAGAGACGGTTTTTCGCTGGGCGGAGATGGGTTTCGGACTTTTGCTTCGCCTCCATACGGGGCGCCTACGGCTTCGCTCAAGACGTCGCGATGTCGACTGAGGTTTAGCACTTGTCGTACGAACCGAGTGCGTTCCAGTCAATGAAAAGGTCCCGGCGAAGTTCGGTTTCGGCCTTTTCGAGTCGCGGGGTCTTGTCTCGAAGGGAGATTCCCAGTTTCGAGGCGATGAGTTTTTTAACGATGCGGAATTGGCTTTGCTGCGCTATTTGGGAATACGTGAGCAAAATGACGTCGTATCCCATATGCTGCAGCGCCGTTGTTCTGTCCGAGTCGCTCATCACCGCTGCGGCGTTTGCGTGGGCCGATTTTCCTTGGCACTCGACGATAAGGGGCGCTGATGTGCCGCCTTCAAAGAGGATGTCTGCGTAACAGGTCGTTTTCCCAGATAGGCGTGTTGCTTCGCGGGAGAGAGCGATTCTCTGGTTGTTCGCAAGACCCGTTAACCCCTCGCCGCCGCGTGAGCGTGGCAGGCTGAGGAGCATCGATGCTTGCGCCTCGAAAGGCGAGGCGGTGATTCCCGTGACCTGCTGCGCGGCGCGCAAGAAAGCGGCGCCTCCTCGTTTGCCGCTCATGGTTTCCGCGAAGTCGGCCAACTCATCGAGGTCGATGAGCGGCGGGCGCTGCCAGAGATCGCCCGGCGTGCCTGCGGCATTCTTCGCTCGGCGCCAGCCGAATGAGGAATCGATCAACGAAGAGCGATCGGCCTCGCGAAGGAGCGCCTCGATGCGCGGCGTTGGCTTGAATACGGTGAACCAGCCGCAGAACTCATAAAGCGCCATGACGAGATGCGTCTCGGGAATGCGTCTCGCCATATGGAACAGGGTCAAGAGCGGCGACGTTGCATCGACTCCAAGCGGGGTCGTTTGAATCGCCCCGAACGGGATATCGCCCGTCAGTAGATGAGGGTGAAGCGAAGCGCTTCGCGGGCGGCTCGACTTCGATCGCGACAGCACATGAAGGGGCGCTCCGAGCACTTCCGACACAAGTGGGTGCGAACGAAGGTCTTGCCTTTTCCTGCCCGGTTCGAGCGATGGCAAAGGCGGGCAGAGCATGACGACCTGAGGCGGTGTGCGATGGTAGCGAAACGCCGATATGTCGCAAAGCGTATAGTCCATGGCGAGACTGTAGCAGGTCGGGCTGCGAGGGAAACGGGCAGGCGGTGAACGTTGCCGGCCCGTTTCCCTCGTATCAGTTCAACTGATGAGGGTACTTCTTTTCCCGAGCAAGCACCGGTGTCGATGGCGATGGCCAAGGCGAGAATCGCCGCCGCGCGTCTCGCCTTGCGCGTGGCTATTCGCGCCGCGAGACGTAGGGCGCGATGACCTTGAGGAGCGTTTGCTTGTCGAGCGGCTTTGCCAGATGCGCGTTCATGCCCGCCTCCTTGGCGCGCGTCTCGTCTTCGGGGAACGCGTTGGCGGTCATGGCGACGATGGGGACGGTTTCGGCGTCGGGGCGCGCAAGGACCCTGATCGCGCGGGTTGCGGCGAACCCGTCCATGAGGGGCATCATCAAATCCATCAAGATAAGGGAGAATCCACCGACGCTGGATTCCTCGAAAAGCTCCACGGCCTCCTTGCCGTTCCATGCCTTGGTGATGCGCATCCCCAAGGAGGAGAGGTAGAACTCGGCGATTTCCATGTTGATGTCGTTGTCTTCCACGAGGAGGACATGCGCTCCTTGCAGCGCTTCGAGGCTCTTTTCCGCGCATTCGACGGCGGACTGGGCGGAGCGTTCCTCCCAGGCGCCGTCGATTTCGAAGGGGAGGCGCACCGTGAAGGCGGTGCCCTCGCCTTGGGTGCTCTGCACCTCGATGCTGCCGCCCATCCTTTCGACGAGCGTGTGCACGATGGACATGCCGAGCCCCGTGCCCTTGTACTGGGTGCGCGCGCCGAAGTTCTCCTGCGTGAAGGGCCTGAACAGCTGGTTTTCGACGAACTCCTCGCTCATGCCGATGCCGGTGTCGACGATTTTGAACTCGAAGAGCGCGCTTTCGCCGTCGCTCGACAGCTCGGACGTGTAGGTATCTATCGATCCTTGGGGCTTGTTGTACTTGATGGCGTTGCTGAACAGGTTCAGAAGAATCTGCCGCACGCGCAGCGGGCTTCCGATGAGGTGCGCATGGGAAACGTTTTCGCGGTGGCGGGTGTGGGTTATCCTCGTTTCCTCCACCTGCGCGGTGACGAGCGATCGCACTTCGTCGAGAAGCTCGTCGAGGTCGAAGGGGACTGCTTCGAGCACGTCGGTTCCCGCCTCGAGCTTGTTCATGTCGAGCACGTCGTTCACCAGGTCGAGCAGGTGATTGGCGGACAGGTCGATCTTGTCGAGGCATTCGCTTGCCTTCTCGGGGTCTTGCCCGCTTTGCCGGATGATTTCGAGCATTCCCATGATGCCGTTGATGGGCGTGCGGAAATCGTGGCTCATGCGGCTCATGAACTCGGTTTTCGCCCGGCTTTCCGAATCGGCGGTTTCAAGCGCCCGTTCGAGGCGCTCCTTTTCCAGCTGCTCCTGCTCGTGGAAGACGGACGTGTCCTTGAAGAGGATGATGCCGCGCACGACGGGCTCGCTCGCGCCGGTCGCCTCGTCGTAGATCGTGTCGCGCGACATGAGGACGGTCTTCTGCAGCCAGAGCGGCTTGCCGTCGGTGCCTTCTTCCTGGTATTCGATGGTGATCTGGTTCGTTCCCGAATCGAATCGGGAAAGCAGCTTCTCCGACGTGCTGACGAGCAGGTAGCTTCTCAGCGTGTCGCTCGTGATGTAGCGGCTGCGCCTCTCGCAATAGCTGTTGTAGGAATACGGCACGCCGACGCCCAGGTCGCGGAACGTTCCCTTGGGCTGCATGAAGATCCGCTCGATCCGGTCGTGGGTTATGTCGACCGAATAGGCGGCCTGCGCCGAGTCGAGCAGGGCCTCCACGTAGTTCCCGTTTTCCAACAGGGACTGCTTCAGCTGGTCGTAGTAGTGCGAAAGGCGCTGCTTCTCGTTGGAGGCGTCGGCGAAGAAGGGCTCGAACCCCAAGGCGAAGTGGTGGAGCGCGCCGTCCGTCTCGTCGAGGAACAGCAGGGTAAGCCGCCCGGTGCGCCCGTCTTTCCGGTAGAGGATCTCGATGGCCTCGTTTGCGGGCGAAAGCGTGCGGGCAAGGTAGCCCAAATCGAGCTTCCGGCGCAGGTCGCGGCGCGTTTCGCCGGTTGAGAGCGCGCTGACTATCTGTTCGGCGGCGCCCGAGAAGCTGCCGTCTTCGGCGAGGAACAGCTCTGAGGAGGCGCGAAGTACACGGTACTGGTCGAGCAGCGCGTCGCAGTACAGGCAGTCCGAGAAGCGATACCCTCGCTCGGTAAGCCGCGTAAGCGTCTTGCGGTCGAAGCGCCTGCGTGCCCGGGCCTCTTCCATCTTCGCATGGTTCTTGTCGACGTACATGTTCTTGTCGGCGCGGCGGAACAGGTCGCGCATGGTGCAGGACTCGAAGTCGGTCGACAGCGCCGAGCCGACAGCGTAGCTTATCGGCATGTCGGGGCGTGTGGCCGACCAGTCGCGGCACGCTTGGCTGACGGCGTCGAGCTTCTCGCGGATCGCTTCTTCGCTTGCATTGCGGATGATCGCGATGAACTCGTCGCCGCCGTCGCGCCCGACGAAGCAGGTGTCGCTTGCGATCCGGCCGAGCTGGTCGGCGAACGAGCGGATGTACTCGTCGCCCTTCTCGTGCCCGAAGTTGTTGTTGATGGTCCTTAAGTTGTTCAGGTCGAACACGCAGACCGCCACGGGTGATGCGGGCGGAATAGGGGCGGGGTCGTCGAGGAGCTCTTCGCACTTGTTTTTGTTGGGAAGACCGGTCGCCTCGTCGACGTAAACCTTCTTCTGGAGCATGCGGTTTTGCGCGGCGAAGCGCACGGCGCGGAAAAGCTCGATGCCGATGATGACGATGAGCCCCGCGATGACGACGATGACGATGTTCTCGAGCTGCCGGAGCGCGGTTGCTTTTTGCTGGGAATAGGTTTCGGCGAGGCCGGTCGCGTCGTCGCAGACGGTGAAGAACGCCTCGCTTTTCGCGATGATGTCGGTGTTTTCGAAACCGACGTCGCGCACGACGGCGATTTCCCGCACAAGCTCGTCGAAGTCGCCGTCGAGCTCGGCCATCTTTTCTTGGAAGGCGCCGTCGTCGAGGCGCACAAGGTCGAGGTCGTCGCTGCCGAACCGCAGGCCGTCGATATAGGAATCGACGGCGGATATGAGCTTGTCCTGAGGAACTTGGGCGTCTTCGAGCTTGACGATGCGCTGGGTGGTGCCGCGCACGAGCCCGGCGTAGTTGACGGCGCGCGCCGTGCCTTGGATGTCGACGACGAGCGACATGATGTCGAGGAACAAGACGATGAGGACGATCGTCAGCGTCGACATGAGGATGCGGATGAGGTAATTCGATTTCCTGGTCGTGGGCTTGCCCATGTGCCGACTCCGTGCGAATGCGAATGTCTTGCAGATGCCCCACAACTCTACCACAGAGGGCGGGAACCGTTCGGCGCGGGCGGGCGAAAAGGCGCATCGAACGCGCGGCACAGGCGCGCGGGGGGATGCTTGGGAAGGGAACTGGAGGCGCCTGGGATGGGGGCGAAAGCGCATCGGACGCGCGGGCGAAAAGCGCCTGGAAAGACGAGGGAGCGCCCGGGGCGGTTGCTGCGGGCGCTCCCTATGGCTCGGTTGCGTGCTTGGCGCCTAAGGCCTTACAGCTCGACGCGGCCGAACTTGGCGAGAATCTCGCTTGCCGCGGTGCAAGCCGGGCAGTTGCACCACTTCGCGCCGGCTTCCTTGCGCGCCTTCTGGGCTTCGGCCATCTTGGCGGCGGCCTCTTCGCCCATCAGTTCCTTCGCGGGGCCCTCGGCGAACGCGATGACGCCGTCGATGGTGGTGGGGCGGCCTTCGAGGACGTCGAGCAGCTCGGTGGTGGCCTTCTCGACGGCCTCATCGGAGTTGTCGGCGGCAACGGCGGCCTTCCAGGCGTTTGCCGCGTCCTTGGTGACCTGCGTGCTCGTATCGGCGGTTGCGAGGATGTCGGCGCGCTCGGCGACGTAATCGAAAACTTCCT
The DNA here is from genome assembly GCA_934613165.1 of uncultured Ellagibacter sp. Lineage (GTDB taxonomy): Bacteria > Actinomycetota > Coriobacteriia > Coriobacteriales > Eggerthellaceae > Ellagibacter. The sequence goes on along the minus strand of CAKTSW010000008.1, from coordinate 9,257 downwards.
TATCCATGAGAGTTGCCTCCTTCTGGGCGACGGGCGCATGCCGCGCCGCCGTTCGCGGTTTCGTTCCGACAACCATTATAAAATGCACGTTTCGGCTGCCAAGTAGTTACCTTCCGGTAAGCAAGGGGAACACGGCTTCGACCGGCCTTATCTCATGCGTCGTGCTCTTCGCTCTGGTTCGGACGCGCGAGAAGAAGCGCGGTGGGGGGTAGGGGGCGGATGCGTTCTTGCCCCTCTTTGCCTGGGCGACCTTTTCCGGATTCATAGAGAGACGGGAAGGAGGTTGCGGGGCTTTTGCCCGCCCGCTAGAATAGCGTCGATGTTCATCGATTCGATCGGGCGAGGGGGCGCGATTGTGAGCGGTACGCCGCATAATGGGCAGGCTTGCCTTGTTATTCCTGCGTTCAATCCCACTTCTGCGCTCGCTTCGCTTCTCGAGAAAATCGCTCCTCAATGGTCCGGCCCGATTGTCGTGGTCGACGACGGAAGCGCCGATGGCTGCGCACCCGCCATTTTCAAGCGTGTCTCTGAACTTGGATGCACTGTTCTTTCCCACCAGGCGAATCGCGGGAAAGGCGCCGCGCTCAAGACGGCGTTCACGTGGGCGCTCGACAATGCGGAAGGGCCATGCTTCGGCGTTGTGACTGCCGACGCAGACGGACAACATGAGCTGCGCGACGTCCTTGCGGTTCGCGACGCTCTTGCCGAAAACCCATCGAAGCTCGTTTTGGGCTCTCGCGATTTTTCGCTGGACGATGTGCCTGCTCGCAGCAGGGCCGGCAATCGCGCCATGTCGATCGCCATGCGGCTCTTCTTCGGAGTCCGTCTTTCCGACACGCAAACGGGCTTGCGCGGTGTTCCGTGGACGCTTCTTCCCCGTTTCCTATCCGTTCCCGGCGACGCTTACGAATACGAGACGAATGCTCTCATCGAAGCGCATCGGGGGGGGGTCGACATCATGGAAGTCCCGATACGCACGGTGTATGAAGACGGCAATGCTACTTCGAGTTTCAATCCCGTCCTCGACTCGCTTCGCATCGCCGCCATTTTCATCAAATATGCGCTTTCGTCGGCAGCGTCGTCGATAGTCGACCTTGTCGCGTTCGCCATCTTCGGTGCGGCGTTCGTAAGGTTCGGCTTCGGTGCGTTGGCGATAGCGGCGGCAACGTGCGCGGCGCGCGTGGTTTCCGGCGTCGTGAACTTCGCCATCAATCGTCGGTTGGTGTTCGGTCGCGGAGACGAGCGCGCGGGTGTCCGTTATGCGATTCTCTGGGCATCTTGCATGTGCGCGAGCGCGCTGCTTGTGACGGCGTTGGCCTTCGCGGTGCCTGCCGTTCCGACGCTTGCCGTCAAGGTCGTCGTGGACGTGGCGCTTTTCTTCGTTAATTACCGAGTCCAGGAGGCGTGGGTTTTCACCGATGGACGTGAATAAGAAAATAACAGGTGGTTCAATGGACAAAACAAGTCTTTTCCTGAAGGACAGTGCATCGAAAATCGTTTCGGTTGCTATGGCGGGTCTGCTCTGCGTGTGGGCGATTCCCGCGCGGGCATTTGCTTTGACGGATACCGACGAAGGCGCCTCTTCTAACGCCGTTGAATCTGGACAGATTTTGGAATCCGGGTCAAAGGACGCGTCTTCGGGTGATACGTCCGGAGGCGATAGCGCATCCGGGCAAGATTCCGCATCGGCGTCTGACGCGGCGGCGTTCGGAACCGGCTCCGAAGCATCTTCGGATGGCGATGCCGTGAATGGTGACGCTACGGATGGGTCCTCTTCGGCGACCGGTCAATCGGCGGTTACGGAATTGGGAGCCGACGCTTCTGCGGCGACGTCGGAAAGCAGCGAATCTCAGGGAACATACAACGGCATCGCCATCGACGGAGACTTCTCCGACTGGGACGCCGTGAAGAAGTACGACGTATCCGACGATACGGATGCGTGGGGTAATAAGAAAACGTGGGACACCGTTAACGAGGTCGCTATGGTGTGGGACGGTGATTACGTGTATCTGTATTTTGAGTCGAACAACGACGACCCAGGTGCGGTGACGGGCGCCGGCCCTTACAGCAACGGTCAGTTCGCTATCACCACAGACCTTGGCAATCAGACCCTCATTCAGCTTCAGCGCGGTCCTCAGGTGGCGGGTGTCGATGGCGCTAAGGTCGCGGTCAACAATTACGATTGGGCGAAAACCCCTCATAAATGGGAAGTCGCCATTCCTGCAAGCGCGCTTGGGAAATACAAGGAGACTATCAGCTTCGGTATGTACCAGGCAACCCCGACGATCACAGACGTCGCCGACCTCCAGGGGTCGAAGGGCGGGGATTTCAACGGGATCGTCTACGACGGATACTACGACGACTGGGACTATTATCCGCACACGACCATCGAATACGCCACGGCGGGCACGCAGGACCACGTGGTCGACTCGCGTGGCGCGCTTTACGCCGACAGCTCCCAGCAGAAACTGTTCGGTCATGTCGAGACGACGATGCCGGCTCACTTGAACGAGGATGGTGGTGAGTTCACTTCAGCGGTGTCCATCCGCGTGAATGGCGACGACGACCTCATGCTGACGCCGCGTTTCATCGCTGTGGCCGCCGACGGTACGATCGATTGGAATCCGCAGCTTTCTGGTTTGGCGAACGGCACCTACGAGTTTTATTTGACTTCCAGTACGGTTAACGGCACATCGAAGAACATCAACGACCTTCAAGCCGACGATGTGATTTACGGCAAGGCCATGATCACTATCGCCGACGGAAAAGACGAGATGGAATGGGAAATCGATATCCCTACGCTGGCGGCGAATCTGCATTCGGGATGGGGCCAGTCGAAAGACACCGTGTCTATCGACCCGAACGACATCAAAGTGTTCGAGGCGCAATACGGGCGCTTGGGCCAGCAATGGGTAAAGACCGCCGGCACGTCCACGCTGCCGGCGATGGGCATCGGACTCTGCCTTGCCACTGTTGCCGGTGTGTACGCGTACCGTCGCTGCAAGCGCAAGGATGCTTCGGCGGCGCAGGCAAACGTTCAGGCTGCTCGAAACTAGGCGTGCCGTGGGATACTTGGTAGGGCTTGCGGGCATTGCCGTATGGCTGTATGTTCTTCATGCGTTGAAGCGGGCCGACCTGCGTTTTTGGCGTTTTCTTGTGGGGGCTGTCGGGCTGTTCGTCATCCTGATGTTTTACGTAAGGCCGTGGGCGACACAGCCTTTGGCGCAGGCGGTTGCCGCCATCGCGGGGCTTCCCGGGTGGCTTACCGGCACGTTCGAGGCGTATTTCAAGTACGGCGTGCTCTTCGTCGATTCCGCATCGGGCGCCATGACGCTCAAGATCGATTTCGAATGCTCGGGTATCGTTGAAATCATGGCGTTCGTGAGTTTGCTCGCGTTCTTCGGCGTGTACACCAAGCCGGAGCGTGTGATGGTCGGTATCGCGGGGTCGCTTTTCATCGTGCTCGCGAACGTGCTTCGCATGGTGCTCATCGCCGAGATCATCCATTTCGGGGGCCCCGATACCTATTATCTGGCCCATTCGTTGTTCGGGCGCTTGGTTTTCTATGCGCTTACCGTGGCACTGTATTTTTATGTTTTCACGAAGCCCCAGGTCGTGCGTATGCATGTGGGGAGGTTCACCTATGACGACGCTGCATAGCATACTTACGACGCTCGGCAGCAGCTTCGTTTTTTGGGCGGCGTGGATCGTTATTCCCCTCATCATGGAAATCTTGCCCGCTATCGGCAGCCTGTTTTTGCTCGCGCGCCGCCGCGTCCGCGTGGCCAAGCCCGAAACCAAGCCCGCGATCGCCCCGGAGATCACCTTGATCATCCCCGTGTACAATTCAGCTGGCTCCCTTCGCAGCTGCATCCGTTCCATCGCGAACAGCACCTACCCCAACGCAAGCATCCGCATCTTCGCCGTGAACAACGACAGCGCCGACGACTCATTTGCGGTATTCGCACGTTGTCAGGAGGAATTCCCCGATCTGGTCATGCAGTGGATGAACGCCGAACAAGGGAAATCGCGGGCACTCAACATGGCGCTGTTCAACAGCGGTGGGAAATACGTCGTGAACATCGACTCCGACGGCGTTCTCGAACCGCACGCGCTCGAGAACCTTGTCGACCGCTTCGAGGCCGACTCGTCGATGAATGTCGCCACGGGGGTTATCCTCACCGACCCTGACCTCATCGAGAAATATCCGCGCGGGCGGCGGCGTTTGTTCCGAAAACTCGAGTTCATCGAGTACGCGCAGGCGTTTCTGGCGGGGCGCAACTTCGCGTCGGAAATCAACTACATCTACACGCTTTCGGGCGCTTTCACGGCGTTCCGCAGCAGCGCTATCCTCACGTCATGGCTCTACAACACCGATACGATTTGCGAAGACACTCAAATCACATTTCAGATGCGCTATCGACAGCATGAACGGCTTCATGTGTGCGAGAACGCAGTGTTTTTGGCAGACCCGATCGAAAGCGTTGACAAGCTCTATACGCAGCGGCAGCGTTGGCAACGTGGCAGCCTGGAAGTCGCCAGCATGTTCGATGGCGAGGACTTAAGCCTTAAGCGCGCGCTTCGCGACGTGAACGTGAACACGCTCCTTTACGATCACACCTTCGCTTTCCCGCGCATGATCTGGTATATCGCCTTGATCTGCCTTCTTGCGGTGGGATATTCCGGCGAGGTCGTTCTGTCGGCCATGGGCGCGATTTACGTGCTGTACGTCGCGTGCGGGTATTTCTACTTCGCGGCAGCCGTGTCCTTCCTTAAACCTTTCAGCGCTCTGCGCCGCTATTACCTGCGGCAATGGTGGCTTATCCCCGTATTGCCCGTATTCAACTTCGTAGTGTTCTTCATTCGCCTCGCTGGTGTGGTGAACAGCATCAACACGGATAGCGCGTGGAAGACTCGCACGCTGTCGGAAGAACGCTCGCGCCTTTCGACCGTTCTGCGGCAGGATGCGGCCCGTCTTGGAGACGTGATGCGCCGCGTGCGAGCGGCGGCGAATGATGAATCGAAAGAGGGAGGGGAGGTTTCATGAGCAAGAAAACCCCGTTGCTCGATCGTGCAAGCGCACCTATTGTAGCGATCGTCTCCGTTGCAGTGGCCGTGATAGCCGGCGTTCTATGCTGGTGGCAGATCGTCCATTACGAGGACAACCTCGTCGATATCTTCGCCGAGCAGCAAGACCAGTACGTGCAGCTGGCGGTAGACCAGATCAAAGCGTCGGATAGCGACGACGCCGACGCGGTGGAAAACGTGCTGTCGTCCATCGCTGGGTCGAACTCGCACTATTGGACGCTTTCCCGTGACGGCGACTTCGTGTTCGTGAAGGACGTGACCGATTCGAACCGCTACCGCGGCCTGCCCGACAGCACGTACTTCGACACCGACGACGCGAAGGCGTTCGTCGACGGCCTTGTCGGCAACGTGGTGAGCCATGCCGTCGTGTCAATCGACGATCGGCAGTTCATCGCATCGGGAACCGAGTTCTCGCATGGCGGGAACTCGTATCGTATCTGCCTTCTGACCGGCAAGAACGTCGTTATCGACCACAATGCGTACCTCGCGGCGCGCGTGAATCTGGCCACAACCATCGCAATCGCGCTCGCCTCGTTCGCTGTGTTCGCGATCGCTATGGCGATGCACAACGATCGCAAGCGGCGGCGCGAGAGTCTGGCGGACGAGGAGATGGCGCGCCTTCGCGAGAACGTGGAGCGACTGGGCGACCGCCTCATGGGACGTGCGTCCGACGGTTCTGACGGCAAGGACGCTCCGGCCGCCTTCGCCATGACGCCTTTGGCGCTTTCGGGCGCGGCCGCTGCGTCGTCTGCAACCGCCGACTGCGCCGAGCAGCTATCGGAAGGAACCGAAATGACCGAGAAAACGCGCATTCGCCGCATCTACTGCTTCAAGTTCTACCTGAATGCCAGCCATTACGTGTATTTCGGCGGCGCACAGGGCGAGACACATCCGCATACATGGGAATTTTCCTTGAAACTTGAGGTGGATGGCTGTAGCTTGCAGCAGTTCTCCGATTACGAAAAGGTTCTCGGTGCGGTGTTCGAGCCGTATCAGAACAAAACGGTCAACGAAATCGCGCCGTTCGACGAGCTTCTTCCCACGCTTGAGAACATCGTCGAGGTCTTCGGGGCCGCGTCGCGCGACGCGGCAAGGAAGGTCGACGCAAGGCTTCTTGAATTCGAGGGTTCCGAAACGCCCACGCGCAGCTATCTGGTGAGCTATGAGTAGCCGCATCGGCAGAAGCTTTGCCGTGTGGCCGAACCGCCATCCCGTCGCTTTCGCCGTGGGAACCTTGGGGACGCTCGCGGTGCTGACGGCCTTTGTCTGCGCCGTGATTGCGAACAACGGCACGTACCCGGGCGGCGTCGACACGCTTTGCCACATCTACAAGGGCGACGTGCTGTATCGAAGCATAGAGGACGGCCAGTGGTGGCCGCTCTACGATCCGCTATGGTACAACGGCGTTCAGATGATGCGCTATTGGGCACCGCTGCCCGTGTACGCGTTCGCGGGGTGTGAGGCGCTTGCGGGGGGAGACCCGCTTTCGGGGTTCGTCGTGTTCTGCGGCGCCGTTTTCCTTCTCGGGGCTTTATCGTGGACCTATGTCGGCATGAAGATCGAGCGGCCTTGGCTCGGGCTTTTCGTCGGCGTGCTGTGGTTTTTCCTGCCGAACAACCTTATCGCCCTGTTCTATGAGGGAAATCTGCCGCGTTGCATCTGCCTTGTCATGCTGCCCGTGTTCGTCTATGTCGTGAATCGCTATTTGGAGGACGGCGGGTGGAGACGGCTTCCCGCCGTAACCGCGTTGTTCGCCTTCATGGCTTTGTGCCATTCGGGGTATGCAGGCATGGTGGCGATCGCCATGGCGGTGTACCTGGTGTGCTATGGCGTGGCGAACCGTCGCTGGTCGCGCGGCCTGACCGTGTTCGCCTCGATGGCGCTCGGCTATGCGGTTATCGGGATCTGGCTCGTGCCGTCGCTTATCGGCGGCATCACGTCCACGTCGAGCGACCAAATCATGGCGGGGTTCTTCCAGAGCCTTGCGTACACGCTCAATCCTTTCGAGCGGTTTTCGAGCGGGAATACGAAGTTTTATTTCGGGGCCGCCGCGGCTATTCTTGCGGTGCTCGGCGTCGTATGCGCCAAGCGCAAAAGCCTGCCTGGGTTTTGGGCGGCGATCGTCATCGTGCTCTGCACGTCCGAGACGATGTTCCCCGTGCTTTCGAAGCTTCCGGGCGGGCAGTACCTCTGGATGCTGAGGTTCCTGTCGATCGCGCTCGCGTTCGTGCTCTTCGGTTTCCTTACGTGGCGCACGCTGAGGACGCCGCTCGTCATTTTGCTGTGCGCGCTGCTCGTCGTCGACGCGGTGCCGTCCTGGTCGCTCGCGTACGGCAATCAGGACGGCTCGGATCCGCAGGAACGCTTGCAGGTCGACGCGCAGCGCATGCTCGTCGACGAGGCGAAGCAGATAACGACGCAGCGTCTCGCGCTCGTCGATGAGAGCCGCTTCGATTCCGAGAGCGCCTATGTGGCTACGGGTCTTGGCGACTCCGTTGCCATAAGCGAGGGCGCTGCGTGGCAATCGTCGGTGACGGCGAGCAATTTCATGCAGCTCGACCGCGCGCTTGAGCAAGGGGAATTCGACTACCTTTTCGATCGAAGCTTGGAACTTGGCGACGATTCGGTCATCGTTCTCACTTCGCTCGTGAAGGAACGCGACGACTCGACCGAAGCGGACATGGACACCGCAGCTGCGCGCAGCGGATATGCACTTGTGGACGAGAACGGCGAGTATCGCCTGTACCATCGCGACACCCCGGGAAGCTTCGGCGTGAAAAGCGAGTATCGGGCAATCGCCATCGGGTCGTCGGCGCCTGTGGTCGCGCTGCAGTTCCCGGTGTTTCAGGAAGGCGATTCGAGCGTTCTCGATGATTACGCGTTCGACGATTTGAAGAGCTATGATGTGGTGTTCCTGGGAGGGTTCACGTACCGCGACCGCGACGCTGCCGAGGATTTGGTCTATCGCCTTGCGGACGCCGGTGTGCGCATCGTCGTGGCCGCCGACGGCATTCCCTCCGATGAGCATACGGGCTCGAAGGTCTTCTTGGGCTTGGACTGCGAAAACATCACCTTCTCAAATGGATTCCCCGAAATGCAGACGGCTACGGGTCTCCTTATCACGACGCTGTTCCCCAATGGATATCAGGATTGGAGCACCGTGTATGTGAACGGCATCGTCAATCCGCGCGCCGTCATCGAGGAGGGGTCGTACACGCTGCCCGTGTACGGGACGCTCGACAACGAGAACATCGTCGTGATCGGTCTTAATCTGACTTACTACGAATCGCTTACGCACGACGAGGGTGTGGCTGGTTTGCTGGCTGATGCTTTGGGCGTCTCTTCCGACGAACTGCCTATGCGCGAGGTGGTCGGGATTTCGGTCGATTATGGGCAGGATGGCCGCAGCATCACGATCACCTCGCCCAAGGACGGCGTGAACACGACAATCGCCTACCAGGACATCTTCGCGAGCGAGAGCCCGCTTGTGCGGCGGAATAACCTGCTTGTCGTCGATAAAGGTACAACGGAAATAGAGATGAGTTATCCATATCTCTGGCAGGGGCTTGCGGTGAGCGCAGCCGGGATAGTTGCGAGTGTCGCATTCTTTGTCATGGTTCGGACGTGCGAGAAGAAGCGCGGCAGGGGGTAGGGGAGCGGGCCCAAGCGGGCGCTCTCCCCGCGGCGCGCGAGCCGAAAGCGCTCGCGCCCAGGCACTGGGTGGGCCTGGGCCTTGTGCCCTGCGCCCCCGTGGAGTGCGCCGCCGCACGAAAAATACCGCACTTCCGCTTCAAAGAGGGGCGATGACATGCTATTTTGGCGCTTCAGTGTCTTTTTCGGAGAGGTATGCAGATGACAGAGGATAAGCAGAAGGCTCAGCCGCAGTCCCCGGACGAGGAGCCTGCGGCTGCGCCTTCGGAGAAGGCATCCGGCAACGTGCGCTCGCTCGGCGTCTTCTCGTTCGAGGGCGACATGCCCCTAGGCCAGGCGATTCCCTTGGGATTGCAGCACGTTTTGGCCATGTTCGTGGGCAACTTGACGCCGCTTCTGATCGTGACGGGCGCATGCGGCCTGGCGGGGTCGGAATTCGCGGACGTTCAGCTGGCCTTGCTGCAGAACGCCATGCTCATCGCGGGCATCGTGACGCTCGTCCAGCTGTTCGGCATCGG